>CAOJND010000069.1 GCA_948439445.1 uncultured Eubacteriales bacterium
TATTACAATGGCCGGCGCTATACCATGTCCTGGTGCAACGGCCGGGAGCTGGATGCGCTGACAGTGGGTGGCAAGACTATACCTATGAGTATATTGTACCGGAACCTTTTGCAACAATTTATTTTCCATTCAAATAGGAGAGAGCAAAATTCCGATTCATTCAGAATAATATGGAGGTAACACAATGCCGCAATTTGATAAGCGCCATATGGAAGAATTAGAAGAGTTTCTGTATTATAGTTGTGATCATGATGCAAATATTAAGAGCATTAGCTATGAATATGGGGATGATAGGCTGAAAATTAATGCCTTTAATCCGATTTTTAATGTTCAACTGGATTTGACATTCTGTGATATAGAACTTGTACTTGAAATAAAAGGGAAATGGCCTGGCAACCGTGAAACAATGATTGGGCTATTTGCGAAAGAAGATTTTTCATATTTGCAGAATTATCTCTTAAATTGCAGGGAAGGTAAGGAAGATGCTCTTGACTTTGTAATTCAAACGTTCTCTGGAGATAAAGTACATATGAAAGATGCGCTTTACTTTTTGATTCAAACGCTTTCGGGAGGTGAAATACATATTGTTTGCAGGGAGGTGTTTTTTGAAAAGAGTGTAATATAGTATACAGTTGCAACCGGGCACCTGTATTTTAGTCATCCGACGCTAAAGAAATCAGCCTATGCACAAGCCGCCTTGGAGTTGTGCTCCAAGGCGGCCTTTCTATCGTTATCTTCGTACAAGAAGAGCAGCCATTTTCATAAGTGAAAAGGGCTGCTCTCGATGGATATGTTCAGTTGTTGGAATGACGTTATCTGCCCGATAAACGGGATCTTTGGCTTTTAATTCCTAGTTTTTAAATGATCTAAAATCCAAAAAGTGACTGGCTTGAAAATAACATAAAGACCATATCCAATTATTCCACCAATCACGTTCGTAATTAAATCCGTGATATCCGAAGATCTGAAGCCATTGATAAGTGGCTGTAGTATTTCAGTACTCAAGCTCATCAAAAAACAGAAAAGTATGGTTGTGCTAAATTTGGCAGTTCTATTTCGAGTCAATGGAAATAGGAAGCCAAATGGTATAGTCATAATCGTGTTTAATATTACCTGCCTTAAAAAGTCCCCTCTCCTTTCTAAAACATCTATAAATGGTACCAAATTCATAGGTGTATAGGGATGATTTAAAATAAATGGGATGGATGTTATGATAGGCATTAAGGTGAAATAAAGCACAAAAGAAAGATATATATACATGAATGTGTTGACAAGCAAGATATCTTTGCCTTTGCTGTTCCACTTTTTGAAAAAAACGAAAGTATATAAGAGAACTAAAGCCGCAAAATCTATTAAGTACTTCATCGTAACCCTTCTTCCAAATTTCAATTTGCCGCTCGGCCACTTTAGATTAGAGTATAGCATAATGCTGTAAATAAATCTACGTATTTCAGTCTGTTTGTGGTATGATTCTTCTCTGGCCTATCTTCGCGGCGCTTCTGAGCGTAGGTACGATACGCCTCGCTAGAAGCTATTTTTATTCCCCCCGCTTAGCCGGGGGTTGCCTTTGGTACTACCAAAACATACCAAAACCGCTAGCTTATTGCTAGCGGTTTTGGTATCCGTCATTTAGACGAAACGTGTTGGCGGAGAGAGTGGGATTCGAACCCACGGTGCGTTGCCGCATCACCAGTTTTCAAGACTGGCTCCTTAAACCGCTCGGACATCTCTCCAATTTTTCGTATGATAACACTTTGTCTCCCAAAAGTCAAGTATCATGTTCTCTTTTCTCTGGATCATCCCTCAGAAGCAGCAAATTAAATGGTTGTGGCTATGAATTTCTGTCTCCTTACTGCTACTTACTCCACGTGTCCGATAGAATGGATTGTTCTAGTCCACCTTTAGGCAGAATAGAATGGAGCGAAAGGGGAGAGGTAGTATGCCTGTAAATCGAAAAAGTTCACAACACGCACCGGCCCTGGCCGGGGGACTGGCTTTGGGCGTATTGTGCGCCATCGTTGTGACTGCAGTGAGCGCCGCAATCTTTGCCAGGCTTATGAGCAGAGAAGTCTTACAGGAATCGGCACTGGGCTATATCTGTGTAACGATTCTGGTGCTGTCCAGTGGAGTGGGGGCCTGGGTCGCTGCGGCAAAGGTCAAGCAGAAGTGGATGATCGTTTGCATCTTGACAGCCGGTTGTTATTTTCTGTTTTTGCTCAGTTGTACGGCTCTGTTTTTTGATGGGCAGTATCAGGGCCTTGGTGTCACAGCTCTGGCAGTACTTGGCGCCGGGGGAGCCGTAGGCCTACTAGGAATCCGCCAGCCAAAGGGGGGACGCCGTCGGAGTCCTGGTAAAATGTACAAAAAGTCTATGAAGCGCCGTTGAGAAATGTACTTAGAAAAATGATGCAAGAAATCCTGCAAAACTAGATTTGGGGGTTTTTACTAATGTTTAGCCACAAGATTTTGCGTAATTATTGAAAATGGTAAAACGGAATACGGTGGTATTCACTCGGGTTAACATAAACATGTTGACATAAGAAATTGGCAGAATTTACAAAAAGTGCAAAAATATTCGGATAGCTCTTGAAATTCAGTTGATTTTGGAGTATAGTATGAATGCACATGGATGGGAAGTCTGTGTTTTTTCTTTTATTCCATTTTCTGTACGCCAAAACGATATTATACGGATCCATTTGGAGGTGCAGGAATGCCAAAATTCATAGGCTTGCATATTGACCGAATTCCTCGGATAGAGGCCATTTTTGGACTGGTTTGGTCTGGATGCGTGGGGCTGGGCTTTGCAGTGTCCTGTCTGACCGGGGGAAATTTTCTACTAGTTTTCCGGCAGGGATTGGGGACGCCCACTTCGGTACTGGGTGTGTTTCTTGCAATGCTTTGGCCCGTTGGTCTAGCGACGCTGGGTGTATGGCTCTATGGTTGCCGCGCCATGCTTCCACTATGTGTGTTTAAGGGGCTTAGCTATGGGTTTTGTGCTGGTTGTACCGTGCGCGCCTTTGGACAGGCTGGATTTCTTGGTTGGTTTTTTTTGATGTTTGCGGATACAGGAATGCTCTGGATTCTTTGCTGGTATTGCCTGCGCCGGCTCCGTTTGGAGCGAAAATATATATTCCAGGATTTTGCCATTGTTTTTTTCTGTGCCGCAGTTCTGGGCGGTATTGAACATTTTGTGATTTCACCGTTTGTGATACGGTTATCTCTATAGAAAAGCAAAGGAACGCAATCTTTATGTTGGATTTGATCTCTGCCTATGAAAATCACCTGAAAAATGTAAAGCAGGCCTCTGCAAACACGGTGTCTAGCTATATGCGGGATGTGCGGCAGTTTGCGGCTTGGCTGAAAACGTCTCAGGGGGTTACTGTGGAGGCTGTCACACAACAGAATATTGACGATTACCTGGCGCACCTGGATGAAGGGGGCCGCTCCAGTGCCACGAGGTCCCGGAGTATTGCCTCCCTAAAGAATTTCTATGGGTATTTGGTTTCCACAGGCTTTATTGCGGAATCCCCCTTGCGAGAGATTCATGTTCATCGGGAAGAACGGAAGCTGCCCCAGATTCTCACCAATCAGGAGATAGAGCGGTTGTTGAATCAACCTTCCGCAGCAGATGCCAAAGGAAGCCGGGATAAAGCGATGCTGGAGGTCATGTACGCCACAGGGATGCGGGTTACGGAATTGATTAGCCTTAATGTGGAGGATGTGAACTTAGAGCAGGGAATTGTCAAGTGCGCCGGTACGAAACGGATTCGGGCGATTCCTTTGTATCAAGAAGCTGTCCGGGCGCTAAAGGCTTATCTCCACAACTACCGCAATAGCATGGTGGCGGATCTATCCGACCATGCACTGTTTTTAAATTTCAATGGAGAACGGCTTAGCCGGCAGGGCTTTTGGAAAATTTTAAAACACTATCAGTCTGCGGCGCACATCGAAAAAGATATTACGCCCCATACGCTGCGACACAGCTTTGCAGTACATTTACTGGAAAATGGGGCGGATGTTGTCTCGCTTCAAGAGCTGATGGGCCATTGTGATATCTCTTCTACACAGGTCTATACCCAATTGGTGGATCAGCGTTTGAAGAATGTGTATGAAAAATGCCACCCCAGGGCATAAAATATGACAAAAACCGGCACAGTGAACCCCATACGGGGTTGTCTGTGCCGGTTTTTAAAAAGCGATCAGGCTTCATCTGGGAAGAAAGCGAAGGTTGAACAGACGAAACCTCTGGATCTTTAAGCCTTTTGCATTGCCTCTTTCAGGGCGATTGCCAGCTGATCGGGGCAGGAGGTGGATTTCATGCCGCAGCGGATACCCTGGATCCGTTGGATCAACTGATCCACATCCATGCCTTCTGCCAGAGCGCTAATACCTTTTAGATTGCCATTGCAACCGCCCATAAAAATCACGTTGTGTACCTTGCCGTCGGTGAGATCGAAGGAAATATACTGAGAGCAGGTACCCTTTGTCTTATACTCGTAATGCATTGTATTCATCCTTTCTTTTGTCGTACTATTGAATGATGTCTACCAGCTTTGCGCCCAGTAGCTGGGCCAGAGGCAGGGCGGGCACGATCATCTGGTGGCCCCGTTCCCCGGCGGACAGCGCAATTTCCTCCCATAGCTGGCAGGTTTCGTCAAAATAAGTGGGATATTTTCGCTTCATTCCCACTGGGCTACATCCGCCCCGAATATAGCCTGTCAGGCCGAGCAGCTCCTTTACTGCCACCAGCTCCATATTTTTGTCGCCTGCCGCTTTGGCGGCCTTTTTCAGATCCAGCTCACAGCAGACGGGAATGCAGAACACGTTAATGCCTGTCCGTTCACCCCGGGCTACCAGTGTTTTGAATACCTGTTCCGGCGGAAATCCAAGAGCCTGGGCGGCATGGATGCCGCTGAGATCGTGTTCGTCGAATGGATAGAAACACTCTCGACAGGAGATGCCCGCCTGCTGTACCAGGCGGACTGCGTTTGTTTTTGACGCCATTTTGATCACCATCTACATTATATGACAACTTGTCAATTCGTACAAGGTATTTTTTTAAAAATCCCGGTGATACTATAAAAAAACATCGGGAGGCCGCTATGAACGAGAAAACAAATCCGGATATGAAGCAGCAGGAACGGGAGCAGGTGGTGGAGCTTGGCTCTGATCTGACCAACGGCCGTCTTGGCAATATTTACACCCTGACCATCATCGGCCAAGTAGAGGGCCACCAGGTGCTGCCGGAAACGGTGAAGACCACCAAATATGAACATGTGTTGCCCCTGCTTGCGGGGATTGAGGAAAGCGATGAAATCGACGGCTTGCTATTGCTGCTGAACACAGTGGGTGGAGACATTGAGGCTGGGCTTGCCATTGCGGAAATGATCGCCGGAATGAAAAAGCCAACGGTTTCCCTGGTCTTGGGCGGAGGTCATTCCATCGGAATTCCTTTGGCGGTATGCACCAAAAAATCCTTTATTACGCCGACAGCCAGCATGACCGTACACCCGGTTCGCATGACCGGCCTTGTGGTTGGCGCGCCGCAGACATTCCGCTATTTCCAGCGGATTCAGGAGCAGATTATCGATTTTGTCACCGCCAATTCTCGGATTTCCCGCCAAGAATTTGAGGGTTATATGATGGCGACAGGGGAGATGGCTACGGATGTGGGCACCATCCTTTACGGGAAGGAAGCCGTCGCCTCTGGTCTGATTGACAAGCTGGGCGGTTTGAATGACGCGCTGGCCGCGCTGCATCGGATGGTGGAAAAGCAGAACCGCCCGTCGAAAAAAGGAAATTAGGGGATAATTGGTTCCGGCCGCAGAGCAGCGGCGGAACTTGAGAGGGAAAAGTGGAAGGGGCTGCCGCTTATTTTGCGACAGCCCCATTGCCAATTACAAAGAGCGAAATATTTCAAGAACCGTGCCGTCAGTTGCATCCACTTTCAGCTTATAATATACAATGCAATCATCGTCCGCGGGGCAGGTTGTTTCCATCTCCACCGTGTAGAACCGCTTGTCTTTGTATGCTTCGAGCGGGCCTACCGGCTCTGTCTCAACAATGTGCGCTTTGGGTTCATCCCGAAGCTTTTCTTCCACGGCGGCAACGGCAATCTCACAAGCCTGCTCCGGCGTAATCTCAACGGTGCGAAGCTCCTGAATGGTGCCGTCTGCCAGCTTCTTAAAGCAACCGCCTTGATCAATAAATGCCCGGACAAGGCTTCCGTCCTGTAAGCATTCTATTGAAACACACGCTCCTGTTTCGTCGCCGTTGTAAACCTCATCAAACGCATAATCATAATATGCACCGTATCCACCTTTTCTGGTACATACTATCTCCCCAATGAGGTTCGGCCCCAGGCAGTCGGTGGCAAAGGCGCGCATAGTTTCTTCCAGCACCGATTCCTCCAGCGCCGGAAGCGCATCAGCGTTTTCGAATTTTTCATCTGGGCAACAACCGTCAATTTTTTTGAGGGCTCCGTCCTCTGAGAAAAGATAGTCTCTTTGGGTTTGTTCACTGTGAAAAACGTGCCGCGGCTCCAGACCCATCTTTACCAGCTCAATATCTTGCACTTCCATTCCGGTATACACCAGTTCATCCTCGCCAAAGGTATCGGCCACGGCACTTGCAGCATCCGCAAGCGCGGTGTTTTGCGCGGAGGTTTTGGGGGAGATCCGCCAGATGCCTATTGCGACCAGCGCTGCGACTGCAAGAACAATGCCTACGGCCCGAAAAAAGAATTGCTTCCGTCTCATAAACGTTCCCTCCTGGCAAAGTGTTTTTCCGGTGAAATAAAGGATCACGCCCTCCGGGATTGCCAATTACACAGAGTGATATATTTCGAGAATTGTACCGTCAGTTGCATCCACTTTCAGCTTATAATATACAATGCAATCATCGTGATAAGGGCAAGTTGTTTCCAGTTCCACCGTGTAGTACCGCTTGTCTTTGTATGCCTCAACCGACCACACCGGCTCTGTCTCAATAATATGCGCTTTAGGTTCGTCTCGCAGCTCTTCTTCCACGGCGGCAACGGCAATCTCACAAGCCTGCTCCGGCGTAATCTCAACGGGGTAAAGCTCCTGAATGGTGCCGTCCGCCAGCTTCTCAAAGCAGCTGCCTTGATCAATAAATGACCGGACAAGGCTTCCGTCTTGTAAGCATTCTATTGTAACCCACGTTCCAGTTTGGTCGCCGTTGTAAATCTCCTTAAACAGATAATCATAAAATGCACCGTATCCACCTTTTCTGGTACATACTATCTCCCCAATGCGGTTCGGCCCCAGGCAGTCAATGGCAAAGGCGCGCATGGTTTCTTCCAGCACCGATTCCTCCAGCGCCGGAAGCTTGTCGGCGTTTTCTAATTCTTCACTTGTGCGGCAACCGTCAATTTTTTTGAGGGCTCCGTCCTCTGAGAAAAGATAGTCTCTTTGGGTTTGTTCACTGTGAAAAACGTGCCGCGGCTCCAGACCCATCTTTACCAGCTCAATATCTTGCACTTCCATTCCGGTATACACCAGTTCATCCTCGCCAAAGGTATCGGCCACGGCACTTGCAGAAGCCATAACCGCATTGTCTTGCGCAGAGGTTTTGGGGGCCATTTGCCAGACGCCAATTGTAATCAGCGCGGCAGCTGCAACAGCGATACCTGCGGCCCGAAAAAAGAATTGTTTTCGCTTCATAAATAATTTCCTCCTGTCAAAGATTGTTGCTTGCTAGTTAAAGCTTCCATAAGTTACAATCGAATCTATTCCGAATTCCTCATATGCGTCCCTACCATATCCTTCTTTTATAAAAGCTTTTGCTTTGTCAATTGCAGTCTGCAAATTGTCGCCGCGAGAAAGGTAAAGGAAAACTAGGTAATTAAAATGTGCTACGCCATCACCAGTAGCAGTACAACTAATATTCCCTTTAAAGCCTACAGCAGCCTTTGCACCTTTGTTATAAAGATTCGGGACAAATTGCTGTCCACTATAACAAGCAGAAATATACACCAAATCCAATTTAGACGGCACATTAGCTGGAATATCAGAGGAATATAAATATCCATCCATTAGTTTAATACCATTACTTATTCCATGGGAATTGGAAAATAGAATTCTGGAATTCTTCATGGCAAACAGCATCTCACGCTTTGTCAAGTCATATCCAACACAGCTTGAATATCCCATAGACGTCATAAGCGAAGAAATTTGAGGAGACAAACCAATAGTTGCGTCTCGCATGGAGAACGCTTTTGCACCGCCCTGCACCCTGGTCAAGTATCGGAAGATATATT
>CAOJND010000070.1 GCA_948439445.1 uncultured Eubacteriales bacterium
ATGCCGGTTTTCCAGGTATAATGACAAAAGCGTATCCTGAAAGGTGGTTCCCTATGAAAATGCGGATGATGCACCGGCTTGTTGCCGCTGGAGCGGCGCTCTGCCTGACGGCAGGGCTTTGGGGCTGCTCTCCAAAGGAGCTTGACGCAAGCCAGCTTCTCTCCAGTGCCCAGCAGGCCTTATCCAATCTGAATTCCTATGCTTTGCGCATGTCTGTAGACATGCGCGCAACGCCAGCTTCCGGCGACGAGATGGAGCAAACCAGTATCGCGCTGGACACCTATACCGAAATTACTACCGGTTGTCAGGCCATGTACCGTTCCGCCCAGTACTCAATCTATAAGGACTGGCTGTGGTCCCTGATTGCCAGCAGCGAATACCAGTTCCCGGAGCAGGACGGTATGGCCTCATATTACTATTCCGGAAGTAAGGATGGCTATTTCCTTCAGCAGCGGCAGGCTGTGGATTATACATTGGATCTGCCCTCTTTCTTTGGCGAGGATCTAACCGCCACAGCCACGCGCTATGATGGGGAAAAAGCGTACTTGCTCACCGCCTCCCTAGCAGACGCTCATTTAGAGCAGCTCTTACCACCGGATGGAGATGTGGCGCAGGTGCTCCGGCAGGTTCCTTTGACAGCTACAGTCGCCGTCTATCTGGAGCAGGATACCTTGGAGCCTTTGTCCATGTCCATCACCTGCACGGAGCCGGATAATGCTCTACTGGAGGCGTTGCACTGCCCCGGCGGCACCCTGAATATCTGCCGGCTCAGTTTTTCTTTTAGCAGCCTGAACGGTTTAAATGATTTGACGCTGCCGGAAGAGCTGGCAGACGCCAAACCGCTGGACCCAAATTGGGCTGGGCCACCCCGAGATGAACAAAATGCCGTTGTTTTGGAAAAATCCGGCAGCGAAGTTCACATTCCCATCCCCGCTACCTACACCGAGATTCGGTTGGCCAGCACAGAAAGCAGCCTGCTGCTGCGCAAATTCACCGATGGCCACACCATTGACGTCACATACCGTCTGACTCAGGACGAGGCGGAGCTTCATCCAGCCCAAGCCCTGGCCAGCGCCTATGCCGCAGTAACGCCTGGACCGAAGGGGCAGAAATCATATGCCGATATTCAGACTGGCGTTTTGGAGCCGATTTCCGTCGGCGGCCGAACAGTGGAGGGCGAGTACATTACCTATCGCTACACTGACGAATCTTTGCAAAAAAACTATGTGGTGGAATACAGCCTGTGGACCCAGCTAAGCAGCGGTGTCTGGGTGCAATGCCTGGTCACGGACTCCACCGCCAATCAAAAATCCTATAAGCTCGACGCCCAGGGGTTTGCCCAGCTGCTGTTCGAGCAGATTACTTAGTTATTCTTTTCTGTTGGACTGAGTAGTTCATCTGAATTTTCCTCAAAAATTTGTCGCAAAATAAAAAGTCCTTTTTTCAAATCATCTTGCGTTTCGGGCGAGCTAATCGCCACCCGGACGTAGGATGATTTGTTTTCATTTTGCACAGCGAATCTGTGGGAACCTAGCACATGAACTCGTTTTCGCTGCGCCAAACGCTCCAATTCCTCACTGGTCAGTCGCTCTGGAGCCGGCAACCAGCGGAAAAAAGAGGGAATCTCTCGGGGAATCCTGAGTGGAAAAATCAAGTCAAAGATTTGATTTCGCTGCTGGGCGAGTTGGATTTTCTTTCTGCAAATTCTAGCCGCCTCCCCCGTTTCGATCAATTGGGCAACAATTTCTCCATTGAGCGACACGGCTTTCAAATTGATCCCCAGCAGCCCGGTCACCAGACGTTCCCGATAGGCATCGGGAAACACCAGAAACGCCACTCGCAGACCAGGGGATATGGATTTGGATATGCTGCATATATGAATCGTCTGCTCCGGCAGCAGATGAAATAGGGGTTTTGTCCCTTTTGGCGCCAAAAAGGAGTAGATATCGTCTTCGATGACAAGTAGGCCATATTTTCGCGCCACCGCCGCGATTTCCAATCTACGCAAAGGCGGTATAAAGATACTGGTGGGATTGCCGCAGGTGGGCATCAGGTAAATTCCTTTCAGCGGTATGCGATTGCACAGATCCTCCAGCGCATCCGGGCGCATCCCCTGTTCGTCCATGGCAATGGCCACCAGCTGGATATGAAGCAAATTGGCCAGACCCTTAAAATTTACATAGGTAAAATGATCCACTCCAATTCGGTCCCCCGGCTGAAACAGGGAGATCAGCACAACGGACAGGGCATTCTGCGCCCCGGCGCACAGCAAAACAGACTCCTGCCGGGCATGTATGCCCAAATGGGCAAGCCATTTTACCGCCATGCCGATCTGCCGCTCCGTCCCCAAGGGTGCGCTGTACGAAAAATGCTGGACCGATGCATCCTGTTCCAAAATCAGCCGTGCGGTGCGCAAGACCAGTGGATTTGTCTCATAAAATGGCCGGATCATTCCCATCTCTATCATCGGCCCGGTCTTTTCCAGAAAAGTATCCCCCATAGCGCCGGAGGGAGAGACAAAGGTCCCCCGGCCTGTAACGCCATATAAAAGGCCCTTCAATTCACAAAGCTTATACGCTCTTGTAATGGTACTCAGGTTCAGATCCAGAAAATCCGCCAGCTCCCGCTGGGGTGGTAGCTTTGTGTTTTCCGGCAGCTTGCCCGTCAGAATATCCCGTTCCAAACGGTCCGCAATGGAGAGATAGTACGGTTTTTTCAATTCCGACCGGTTTGGTTTCCAGGCCATTGGGTAGTTTTCAAAGGAATTTACTGGCATATGACACCCGCCCCTTTAAAATTGTATGCAATATAATTTTAACATTGTATGTATTTTATTGCAAGACTATAATAGGACGTGTGAGACACATACTTAAAAAATAGGAGGCATTGTAACATGAAAAAACCTACCACCGTGCAGATTGCCCACATTGGCATTATGGCGGCAGCCGTATATGTCAGTTCCGCGTTTCTGCAAATTTCCATCCCCACCGCCATCGACAACACCCGCCTGCACATGGGCAATGTGGTCTGTCTATTGTCCGGCATGTTATTAGGCCCGCTTCCAGGCGGCTTGGCAGCCGGTCTTGGTTCCGCGTTGTTTGATTTGACCACCCCAGCCTATGTCGCCTCCACCCCGTTCACATTCGCCTTTAAATTTCTCATGGCCTGGCTCTGTGGTATGGTTGCTTTTGGGAAATCCACGCATCCGAAACGGCGCTGCGCATTGGGCTGCATGCTGGGCGCGTTTACATATGTGCTGCTCTACCTGACCAAGAGTCTTTTGGAGCATCGCTTTGTCCTGGGGCTGCCCATGGATACCGTCCTGTTGACTGTGGCGCAAAAAGCCGTGGTATCCAGCGTTAACGCAGTTGTCTCCTGTCTGGCGGCGGTTCCCCTGGGCCTTGCGCTGCAGCCGTTGGTCGGCAAGCGGTCAAGAAAATCAGAAGATCCAGCCAGGTAAGCCCCTATCCATAACATTACCCCTGGAAAAACGCACGTTTTTCCAGGGGTAATCTATTATAGAATGCAGCAATATTCAGCTATTCTTGTCCTGGGCGATTAACAGCTTCAATGCCTCGATGCCCACGCGAATCGCCGCAGCGGTGTCCTCCGTCACAGGCTGACCCATCCCCAGCTTCTCCCGCTCCTGGTTCCAAACCACATGGAAGCAACTACCACAGCGTACCCCCAGAGCGGAAGCCACCACAAATAGCGCGGCAGACTCCATCTCGCTTGCCTTGACGCCCAGCCGCTTCCAAGCCTCCCATTTCTGCAACAGCTCATACGATACCGGCATTCTCTCCGGGGCATGCTGGCCATAGAACGCGTCTTTGCACTGCACCACGCCCATATGAACCCGCAACCCCAACTGCCGGCCAGCCTGGCGAAGCGCGGCGGTTACATCAAAATCCGGGACCGCCGGAAATTCAATGGGCGCGTATTCCAGGGAGGTATGCTCAAACCGGACAGCGCCTGTGGCCACCACCACATCCCCGGCCTGCACCTGCAAATCAATTCCACCGCAGGTACCCACGCGAATAAAGGTATCCGCACCGATATTGTGCAGCTCTTCCATGGCGATGGAGGCCGAAGGACCGCCAATCCCGGTGGAGCAAACCGAAACCTTTTCTCCTAGCAGCGTTCCGGTGTAAATATTGTACTCCCGGTGCATCCCCACATGAACAGGGTTGTCAAACCATGCCGCAATTGCTTCGCACCGCCCTGGATCCCCAGGCAGCAGACAGTACCGGCCCACATCTCCTTCGACACAGCGAATATGAAACTGTTCGGCGGTTTTTTGCATTTTTATCACCCTTTCCCGATTTGCTGAGTAAAATTACAGTCATGTTAAAAAAAGCTGACCTGGCTGGTGTCCGGCAAATCGCCAAAAGCTCCAGCGTCTTTGAGCATCTGAATATGGGTTTTGGAAACCTTGGGGCATGCTGCCGCCACCTCCTCAATGGATAAAAACCGTTTGCCTTTGCGTCCCTCCATTAAGTCCCACGCCGCGCTTTCGCCCAGGCCGGAAATGGATACAAACGGCGGCAGTAGCTGACCGCCTACAATCTGGAACTTGGTGGCGTGACTTTCGTAGATGTCCAGTGGCAGAAAAGAAAACCCGCGCAGATAGTACTCGTAGGCCACCTCCAGGGTGGTCAGCAAATCCTCATCCTTGTCCGTCGCCGCTTCGTTTTCACTGATGGATTTGATATTGGCCTTTACCACGTCAATGCCGCCGGTCATCAGCACCACGTCAAAGCCGCCCTTTTGACTTCTGCGGTAGAAATAGGCCGCGTAAAAAGCCAGTGGATGGTATACCTTAAACCAGGCAATCCGGAAGGCCATCATCACATAGGCCACCGCATGGGCTTTGGGGAACAGGTACTTGATTTTTTTGCACGAGCCGATATACCAACCAGGTACACCCGCGTCCACCATCTCCTGCTCCGCTCCATCCGGCAGTCCCCTGCCCTTTCGCACGGACTCCATAATTTTAAACGAGCGCTTTTCCGGCATCCCGCAGGAGATCAGATAGAGCATGATATCGTCCCGGCAGCCTATGGCCTGATCAACTGTGGCGGTCTTGGACAGGATCAAATCCTTTGCGTTGCCCAGCCACACATCGGTGCCGTGGGAAAAGCCCGACAGCCGAAGCAGCGTGTCAAACCGGGTAGGCATGGTATCCATCAGCATACCCCGGGTAAACTTGGTGTTAAATTCCGGGATGGCCACGGCGCCGGTCGGACCCAAAATCGGATCGTCTTCATAGCCCAGTTCCTTGGAGGAGGTAAAAATGGACATGGTTTTCTTATCGTCTAGGGGAATGGTCTTGGCGTCCACCCCGGTCAGATCCTCCATCATCCGGATCATGGTTGGGTCGTCATGGCCCAGCATATCCAGCTTCAGAAGATTTTCCTCCATGGAGTGATATTCAAAATGGGTTGTGATCTGCTCCGCCTTTGGATCGTCTGCTGGATGTTGCACTGGGCAAAAGTCCCAGATCTCATTGTCCTGGGGAATTACCACCAACCCGCCTGGGTGCTGGCCTGTGGTACGCCGGACGCCGACGCATCCTGCCGCGAGCCGGTTTTCTTCCGCCCGGGAAGCGGTTCGGTTTCGCTCGGACAGATACTTTTTCACATAGCCAAACGCGGTTTTTTCCGCCACTGTGCCAATGGTGCCCGCTCGGAACACATGGGATTTCCCAAACAGCTCCACACAGTAGGCATGGGCGCGGGCCTGGTACTCTCCAGAAAAGTTCAGGTCAATATCCGGAACCTTATCGCCGCCAAATCCCAAAAATGTCTCAAATGGGATATTAAACCCATCCTTTTCAAATTTCTCGCCGCATTTGGGGCACACAGCATCCGGCAGGTCTGCGCCGCAGCCGTAGCCCTTGGGCACATCCAGCGTGGTAAATTTACAGCTGGGGTTTGGGCACCGATAGTGGGGCGGGAAGGAATTCACTTCCGTAATGCCGGACAGAAACGCCACAATGGAAGATCCCACCGAGCCACGGGAGCCAACCAGATAGCCATGCTCCAAAGAGTTTTGCACCAGCTTCTGGGCGGACATATAGATCACATCATAGTGACAGCGAATAATGTCCCCCAGCTCCGTCTCAACCCGCTTGGTCATCAGCTCCGGCGGATGCTCTCCATATAGCCGGTGCAGCTTGGTATACACCAAATTTTTCAAATCCTCCACAGAATTCTCAATCTTTGGGGCAAATAGATTATGGGGTACCGGCCGCAGCGTCTCGCACATATCGGCCAGCAAATTGGGATTGGTCACCACAACCTCATAGGCCTTTTCCTCCCCCAGATAGGAAAATTCCTTTAACATATTGTCTGTGGTGCGGAAATACAGAGGATTGTCTCGATCGCAGTCCTCAAACCCCTTGGTAGCCAGCAGGATATGCCGGAAGATCTCATCTTCCGGATGGAGAAAATGAACGTCTCCTGTGGCTACCACAGGTTTATGCAGCTTTTCTCCCAACCGAACCACGGTGCGGTTAAACTCCCGCAGCTCCTCTTCCTCCTGTACCATTCCCTTGGCCAGCATAAACCGGTTGTTGGCCAGAGGCTGGATCTCCAGATAGTCATAGAACGAAGCAAGGCGCAGTAGCTCGTCTTCACTCTTCTGCTCCACGATGGCCTGGAATAGCTCCCCCGCCTCGCAGGCCGAGCCTACAATTAGCCCCTCCCGCAGCTCCATGAGTACAGATTTGGGGATTCTGGGCACTCGCTTAAAATATTTCAAATTGGAGTCGGAAATCAGGTGATACAGATTCCGTAGGCCCATCTGATTTTTGGCCAGCAGAATAATATGTCTGGCATGACGGTCTCCAATTCGGTTTTTGGTACGCAAAGCGGGCATGACTGCGTTGATCTGCTGCACCCGATCGATCCCCAGCTCCCGCAGGCGGGGCATCAGCCGGTGGTAAATCAGGCCGCAGATTTTGGCGTCGTCCGCCGCCCGGTGGTGATTGAACTCCGGCAGCTCCAGCGCGTTGGCCACCAGATCCAGCTTGAATTTACTCAACTGCGGCATCAGATTTTGGGCCAAAATCAGGGTATCCACCGAGGTGGCCCCATAGACCAGCCCCAATTCTTTGCAGACGCTACGCAGAAAACCCGTGTCGAAATCCGCATTGTGGGCTACCAGAATTCGGTCACCACAAAACGCCAAAAATTTTGGCATAACCTCCTCCACGGAAGGCGCGCCCTGTAGCATCTCATCGGTGATGCCGGTCAAGTCCACGATTCGCCGTTCCAGCTGCCGCTGGGGATTGACAAAGGATTGGAAGCGGTCCACTTCCTCCCCATCTTTTAAAAGCACCGCGCCAATTTCAATAATGCGGTCCTTTTTGGGGGATAGGCCGGTGGTTTCCAAGTCAAAGGCCACATACTCCCCCTCCAGTGGCATATCCGCCTTGCCGTGTACCACAATCCGGTCGTCCACATCGTTGACAAAATAGCCTTCGCAGCCGTATAGCACCTTGATATTTTGATCTGTTCCCGCCACCTTAGCTTTTGAAGCCGCCTTCATGGCGTCCGGGAAGGATTGGGCTACCCCATGGTCCGTGATGGCAATGGCACGGTGGCCCCAGGCGGCGGCCTGCTTGACCACTGCCGCCGTATCCGTCAGCGCGTCCATATTGCTCATAACGGTATGTAGATGCAATTCCACCCGCTTTTTGCCGGCAGCAGTGTCCTGCCGGGTCTGCCAGACCCCAGGCATGATTCCATAGGGCTGTAAAATCAGCTCTCCATCAAACCGGCTTTCCTGCATCCGGCCTTGTACCCGCAGAACCGATCCCACCTTTACCCCGTCTACAATGGACTTTGCCTCATTGGCCTCCAAAAACCGGTTGATCCGAACGGAGCTGGTGTTGTCCGTCATGTCGAAGTTGACAACCCAAGCATTGCGCTTTTTCAGTTCTCTGTGGTCGATGGCAAAGACCTTGCCCTCTACGATGACATTGTGGGAATCCAGGCTTAATTCCCGCATGGGTGTAGCCACGCCCTTGAAGGGCTTTCCATAAATCGCCTCTTTTGGCGCCTCCGGCTTTTTTTCCGCTACAGCCGTTTTGGGCAGCCGCTCCAGCATATCCCCGCGCAACCGCTCCATGGCGTCAAACAACGCCTGCCCCTCCAAATTCTGGTTGGAATGGATGGTAATCTCCACGGCAGTCCCAAATCGGGCTTGTAGCACAG
>CAOJND010000071.1 GCA_948439445.1 uncultured Eubacteriales bacterium
GCCGTTTGGGGCGGTGGACTGCTTTGCCATTGAGCTAGGGATCAGCGCCGACGATCCCCGGCGGGTGGAGGCGGGGTTGCTGTTTGAACTGACCTATAATCAAAGTGGTGGACATGCGTTTTTGCCGGTGGACAAAGCGGTGGACGCCACGGCCCAGATGCTGTCGGTGGAGCCGCAGGCGGTGCGAGCGGCGCTGGAGCGGCTGGCTGCGGCGCAGCGAGTGGATCAGGATAGCTTGGCGGGAATTACGGTGGTATATCTGCCGGAGCTGCATCAGGCGGAGACATATTGTGCCCAGCGGCTGCTGCAATTTGCTGAGCTGCAATTTCCGGAACCGGCCAATTTGGATATTCTACTCAAGACGGCGGCAAAGCAGAGTCATGTGCAGTTTTCCCCCCAGCAGGAGCAGGCCATCCGAACGGCGGCTACCACAGGGGTGTTGCTGGTGACCGGTGGCCCCGGCACCGGCAAGACCACCATTTTGCAGGGCGTGCTGTCCCTGCTGGGGCAGATGCAGTTGCGCTGTGTTCTGGCGGCGCCCACCGGCCGGGCGGCCAAGCGGCTGTCGGAGGTGACCGGACAGGAGGCCTCCACCATTCACCGGCTTTTGGAAGCAGGGATCGATCCACAGACGGGGAAAATGCGTTTTATCAAAGACGAGGACGCGCCGCTGAAGGCCGACGCGGTTATTGTAGACGAGATGTCTATGGTGGACGTGCTGTTGCTGTCCAATCTGCTCCGGGCCATTCCCCAGGGGAAGCGGCTGATTTTGGTGGGAGATCCGGATCAGCTGCCGCCGGTGGGTCCAGGCTTTCCCTTTGGGGACATGCTGCGCAGCGCGGCGCTGCCCTCGGTGCGGCTGACGGAGATTTTCCGCCAGGCCCAGCAGAGCCTGATTGTAATGAACGCCCACCGGGTCAACCTGGGCCAGCTGCCGGAGTTGGGCGACCGCAGTAGCGACTTCTTTTTCCTGCGCCGCCAGTCGGAGCAGGCAGTGTGCCAGACCATTGCGGAGCTTTGCGCCACCCGGCTGCCGAAAAATATGGGCATTGCCCCGGATCAGATTCAGGTGCTTTCCCCTACACGGAAAGGGGGAGCGGGTACAAAAAATTTGAACGCACTGCTGCAAAATGCCCTGAATCCAGCATCCCCGAAAAAAAAGGAGCGTCCTTTTGGAGATTTTTCCTTCCGAGAGGGGGATCGGGTGATGCAAATTCGGAATAACTATGATATAATGTGGAAGAAGACTGATGGATCTGCGGTTGGCGCGGGCATCTTCAATGGGGATGTGGGTGTGATTTCCCGGATTGATCTTCAGATGGAGTGCATCACGGTGATCTTTGACGACCGGGAGGCGGAATATGATTTTACCCAGCTCAGCGAGCTGGAGCCGGCCTATGCCATTACGGTTCACAAAAGCCAGGGCAGCGAGTACCGGGCGGTGGTTCTGGCCGCGTGGAGTGGTTCGCCCTATTTGTTGACGCGCAGTGTGCTCTACACGGCGCTGACCAGAGCCAGGGAGCTGCTGGTGATTGTGGGGCGGGAGGATGTTTTAGTTGCAATGACGCAAAATGCCCGGCGCAGCCGCCGGTATTCGGGGCTGAAGCTTCGGCTTCAGGGGAGAGTATGATTCTTCAGTTATTGTTTCCGCCCAAATGTGTGCTATGCGGCAAGCTTTTGAAGCGGGAGATGCTGGATTTATGCCACGCATGCCGGGCATCCGCGCCGCATTTCTGCGGTCGCCGGAAAAAGCGGCGCTACATTCGGGATTGGACGGCTCTGTGGTATTATGAGGACATGGTGCGGGAGAGCTTGTTGCGCTATAAATTTTCCGGTCGGCGCAGTTATGCGCTGGCCTATGGGCGTATGCTTGCCATGCGCATTCAGCAGGACCTTACGGAATCCTTTGATGTGTTGACCTGGGCGCCTGTCAGCCGCAGGCGCAAGCACAAGCGAGGGTATGATCAGGCGGAACTGCTGACCCGGGCGGTTGCGCGGGAATTGGACAAGCCGGTGGTTCGGCTTTTGCGGAAGACGCGGAATAATCCGGCCCAGTCTTCCATGGAGGATGAGGCCCAGAGACGGGCCAATGTACTTGGAGTATATCAGGCGGTCAGCCCTTTTCCAGCCGTTGGAAAACGGGTGCTGCTTTTGGACGATATAATCACCACCGGCTCCACAGCGGAGGAGTGCGCTAGAGTGCTTCTGACCGCTGGAGCTGAGGCGGTCTTTTGCGCCGCCATAGCTGTGCGCAGAGCTGGGAAGGAACAATCAAAAACGGTAGGTGAAGACTATGCCATTGTTTTCAAATGATATCGGTGTCGATCTCGGCACCTCCAATGTGTTGATCTATGTGGACGGAAAGGGCGTTGTGATCCGGGAGCCGTCTGTGGTGGCGGTGGATAAAAATACCGGCCGGGTGCTTCAGGTGGGATCCGCCGCGCGGAGTATGCTTGGCCGGACGCCTGGGAATGTGGTGGCCATGCGGCCGCTGCGCGACGGCGTGATTTCTGACCATGAGATGACGGTACGGATGCTCCAGGAGCTGTTCCGAAAGGCGATTCCCACCCGGCTGTTCACCCCAAAGCCCCGGGTTGTGATCTGCGTTCCCAGCGCCGTCACGGAGGTGGAGGAGCGTACGGTGATCAACGTGGCTCTGGAGGCCGGCGCCCGCCGGGTGTATCTAATTGAGGAGCCCCTGGCCGCCGCCATGGGCGCGGGGTTGGACATCAAAGGACCCAGCGGACATATGGTTGTGGATATTGGCGGCGGAACCACGGATGTGGCGGTGCTGTCTATGAACGGAGTTGCCAGCTCCGCCTCCATTCGGGTGGCAGGGAATGCCTTTGACGAGGCGATTGGCCGCTATATGCGGGGCCGGCGGCGGTTGATGATTGGAAAGACCACCGCCGAGGATATTAAAATTCAGATTGGCAGCGTATTTCCCATGCCGGAGGATGTGGCGCTCAGCGTGAAGGGCCGGGACGCCCAAACGGGCATGGCCAAGGAGGTTACAATCCAGGCCTCCGAAATCCGGGAGGTGCTTATGCGCCCGGCCAGGCAGATTGCCGACCAGGTGATTGCGGTGTTGGAGGAGGCGTCTGCGGAGCTGCTGGGGGATATTGCCGCCAAGGGGATTCTATTGACCGGCGGCGGTAGCCAGATGCTGGGGATGGACCGGTTTTTGACAGAGCATACCGGCATTCGCTGTACGGTGGCGGATGACCCGGACTCCTGCGTGGCCTATGGCTGTGGGAAGAGCCTGCGCTGGATCAACCATATGAAGGAAGGTCCCATCAATATCGCACGCAAGCGAATGATGCGAGAATAATTGGGTAAGGGACGGCCATGAAAATACTGCATTTGATTTCCGGCGGCGATGTGGGCGGGGCAAAGACCCATGTCCTGACGCTGCTGCGCGGGCTACAGGCTGGCCATCGCGTCGTTTTGGGCTGTTTTCTGGAGGGACAATTTGTGCAGGAAGCCCGGGCCATGGGGATCCCGTCCCAGGTGTGGTCCGGCAGTAACATATTTTCGATTTTAAAAAAGGTGGCAGATTTTGTCCGGCGGGAGCAATTTGATCTGATTCACTGTCATGGGGCAAAGGGCAATGTGATTGGCGTATTGCTGCGGAAAAAGGTGGGACTTCCCGTGATTTCCACCGTGCATTCCGATCCCTGGCTGGATTATATGGGGCGGCCTATGGCGGAACTGACCTATGGCCGGGCCAACCGTTGGGCTATGGGGCGGATGGACGCCCTGGTATGCGTATCCGATGTACTGCGGCAGCGGCTGATTGAAAAGGGATTTGACCCCTATCCATTATTCTATAATGAAAACGGCGTGGACTTTTCCAATCTTCCGGAGCCAAGGCCCAGAGCGGAATTTTTAAATGAGTTGGGCCTGAACTGGCCGGAGGACACCATCATTTTTGGCATTGGGGCCAGATTAAATCCGGTCAAGGATATTGGAGCGCTGTTGCGGGCTTTTTCCGCTGTGCAACAGCAGGTTCCAGCCGCCAGACTCCTGATTGCCGGCGATGGGGAACAGCGCAGCGATTTGGAAAAGCTGGCGGCCCAGCTATGTCCGGCGGGTAGCGTGCATTTTGCCGGTTGGATCGAGGATATGGACCGGTTTTACCAGGCGCTGGATGTCAACGTTTTGTCCTCTTTATCGGAAGGCTTTTCCTATGCCATTCCAGAGGGGGCTAGAATGCGCTGCGCCACGGCGGCGACCCGGGTTGGCGCTGTGCCGGGAATGGTGATCCATGGGCAGACCGGGTTGCTGTCCGAACCAGGGGACATAGATGGCCTGCGAGATAATCTGCTGTTGCTGGCCAAGGATCAGGCTCTGCGGGAGCAGTTTGGCCAGGCAATTTTTGACCAAGTTCATCGGGAATACTCCTTGGAGGCCTGCGTGACCCGGCAGGAGATCATCTACCAGCGCGTTCTTTCCCGAAACCGGCGGCGACTGGCCCGGCGGGACGGTGTGGTGATCTGCGGCGCCAACGGCAGGCATAACGTTGGAGACGATGCGATTTTACTCTCTATGCTTCAGGAACTGCGGCAGGGGGATCCGGAGCTTCCCATCTGGGTCATGACCCGAAAGCCCCGGGAGACGTCGATAATGGCCCAAGTATCTACCCTATATACCTTCGATTTTTGGCACTCTGGTAAGGCAATGCGCCGTGCTAAGCTGTATATCAGTGGCGGCGGCAGTCTCATTCAGGATGTGACCAGCACCAGAAGTCTCCTGTTTTATTTGCATAGCATCCGGCAGGCTAAAAGCTGTGGCTGTCAGGTCATGATGTATGGCTGTGGGGTGGGTCCGGTGGCGCGGCGGCGCAACCGAGCTCGAACGGCGAAAACGCTGAACCGCTGTGTGGATGTGATAACCCTGCGGGACCCGGAGTCGGCGCGGACGCTACGCAAACTGGGGGTGACCCGGCCGAGCATTCAAGTGACGGCAGATCCCGCTCTGCTGTGCCCAAAGGATATGGTCCATGCGGAAGAGTATTGGAAGGCGGCGGGGCTGCGGCCGGATGGAGCCTATTGCATGTTTGCATTGCGGCCCTGGGCCGGAGAGCACCAATGGAGCGGGGCTTTTGCCGCCGCTGCGGACTATGTCTGGCGGGCCTATGGGATGGAGCCGGTGTTTTTTTGCATGGAGGGTAAAAAGGACCAGCAGGTGACGGAGCGGATCGCCACCATGGTAAAAGCGCCAACCCATATTCTCCCGCCGACGGGGAGCGGCAGCCTGATCTGTGGAGTGATCAGCCGGATGCAACTGGTGGTGTCCATGCGGCTACACGCCCTGATTTTTGCCACAGGGCAGGGGGTGCCGGTGGTTGGTGTATCCTACGATCCCAAGGTGGAGAGTTTCCTGGACTATTTGGGTCAGGAGAATTATGTTACCTTGGAGGCGGTTTCCGATGGCGCTCTGTGCGACTTAATCGACAGTGCGGTAAGCGGCGCGGTAGCGGAGGAGGCAATTGTGGCGCGGCTGCGGACGTTGGCAAGTCAAAACGGTAAGCAGGCCCTTGCGCTGCTGGAGCAAGAAAACTGACCAGGCGCGTTGGATGTATGCCTTTGAAAGTTGGGGAACCCCGTGCGGTTTTTGCCGCACGGGGTTCTGATTGCCATTAGGTGCAGGTATAGCAGGAGCCTTTACATGGTGGTTCCGGTTCCCCATGGTTGGAGCAGCCGGTGGGAGCGAATTGCTCTGCGGGGAAGGGGATCCGGGAGAACAGCTCGCAGGGATCCTCGGCGCCGCCGGGGCTGTCGCTGCACTCTTTGGTGGGTAGCTGGAAGTCCAGCACCGGCACCACCATCTGGGCGTCCCGTTCCAGCCGGATAATAGAGAATTGGCCCAGCGTTACAAACAAACGGCGACGGTCTCCACTGAGCACAAGCTCGTTGTCAAACATGGAGCGAATGAAATCGGGAATCTGCACAGCGGTGGTCTCCTGGCAGGGGCAGTCGCATACGTCCCGCACCTTGGAGCTGAGCACCATGGGATCCAAAACTTCCACCACGGCGGTGGGGCGGTTGGCGTAGTAGCGAGTGGTCCCGTCGGGCTGGCCGATACGGGTATCACTGCGGAAGATGTGGGCGTGGCTATCCTCGCCGCACAGGACGGCCCGCTTGCTGAATACGGCCAGGCCACAGAGGGTGGCGGGACGGGCGGAGTTAATGGTTGCATCCGCGATAATGCGGTAGAAGAAGGTGGTGTCGATGCAGTAGCGATTCCGATTGAAGGCCACCGGTTCCACATCAATGTAGGTGTACAGCAGTTCGGCGCAGCGGACTTTGGCGCCTGCGGCAGTGTCCAGCAGGGCCTGGGAATCCTTCATCAAATAGACGCGTAGGTCCTCGATACAGTCTTTGTCCCGACAGCTGTCGGTGACTTTTCTGGTGTGAATGGAGAGCGCATCATGCAAATCCTCTGGCTTGCAGTGAAGCTTCTCCTGGCAGCGTTCTGACATGGTAATACCTCCCAAACGAGAATGAAGCAAATAATCGCTTACAGGACAGTTTATGCACTGTGGGCCGGTCTGTGCGACAGGATATTTTTTCAAATGGTGATTGCTTTTTTTACTTCACTGTGATAAAATACACGCAAGCATGAAATGTGCGGACCATTGTAAAGGAGAGATGGACATCATGGCAATTCAAAATGTATATTTAAAGCGGGTGTACGACGGACTCTGCGTCAGAAATGCCGAGCAGAAGGAATTTCTGCAAGCCGCGGAGGAGGTACTGGAGTGCTTGGAGCCCGTGGTGGAGGCGCATCCCGAGTATGAGCAAGCTGGCCTGATCGAGCGGCTGGTGGAGCCGGAGCGGGTCGTTATGTTCCGTGTGCCCTGGGTGGATGACCAGGGAAAGGTTCAGGTGAATCGAGGCTATCGGGTGCAGTTCAACTCCGCTATCGGCCCTTATAAGGGCGGCCTGCGGTTCCATCCCAGCGTAAATTTGTCCATCATCAAGTTCCTTGGTTTTGAGCAGATTTTTAAGAACAGTTTGACCGGCCTGCCCATGGGCGGCGGTAAAGGCGGTTCTGATTTTGATCCCCACGGCAAGTCGGATGGAGAGGTGATGCGGTTCTGCCAGAGTTTTATGACGGAGCTGCAACGGCATATCGGTCCGGACTGTGACGTGCCTGCTGGGGACATTGGCGTGGGCGGCCGAGAGATTGGCTATCTATTTGGCCAGTACAAGCGGCTGCGCAACGAGTTTTCCGGCGTACTCACCGGCAAGGGGATTCCCTTTGGCGGCTCTCTGACCCGGACAGAGGCCACCGGCTTTGGCCTGTGCTATTTTGCGGATGAGATGCTCAAGGCCAATGGCAAGAGCTTTGACGGCGCCCGGGTGGTGATCTCCGGCTCCGGCAACGTGGCGATCTATGCCAACCAGAAGGCCACCCAGATGGGGGCCAAGGTGGTGGCCATGAGCGATTCCGGCGGCTATATTGTGGATGAAAATGGGATTGACTTCCAGATAATCCGCACCATCAAGGAACAGAAGCGGGCGCGGATCAGCACCTATCTAGAATATGTGCCCACGGCGGCGTATTATCCCGGCAGCGCCGGTATTTTCACGGTGCCCTGCGATATTGCGCTTCCCTGCGCCACCCAAAATGAGCTGCCTCTGGAGGCGGCCAAGGCGCTGGTGGCAAACGGATGCTATGCAGTGGCAGAGGGCGCGAATATGCCCAGCACGCCGGAGGCTGTGGCCTATCTGCGCGAGCACGGGGTGCTGTTTGCGCCTGCCAAGGCGTCCAACGCCGGCGGCGTGGCAACCAGTGGGTTGGAGATGAGCCAAAACTCCATGCGCTTGAGCTGGAGCTTTGAAGAGGTGGATCAGCGGCTGCACCAGATCATGGTGAATATTTATGCAGCGGTAGCCGCCGCGGCCAAGGAATATGCCACGGAGGGGGATTTGGTTGCCGGCGCGAATATTGCGGGCTTCCTGAAGGTGGCCAGTGCCATGATGAGCCAGGGTGTTGTTTAAGCGCATTTGTTATAGTTCATAATAATCAGGGCGCTTTCCGGTTGACCGGAAAGCGCCCACAGTGTGTCAAAAAAGCCTCGCAGAGTTCGCCGGCCGCAGGCGGCGAAAAAAGTCAAATCATTTTCTGCCGCGACATGTGCGTGGCGG
>CAOJND010000072.1 GCA_948439445.1 uncultured Eubacteriales bacterium
CACCCATTCCAGCTGCCCAGGCAGCCGCCCTTCTCCAAATTTGGCAAAGATTTCGCCGGATATGAGAAGTATGGACAAGGCACCAGCAAATTATACAGCAAAGAGGCTGTAGCCAACAACCGTCAGCTACAGCCCCTATGTAGGCATGTTACAGATACTTTTTGATATTATCGCTCACGCAAGCGGGGTCCTCGGACAGCGTCAACGTCACGTGCATATTATTGGTCTCGGCAAATTTGGCGCACCAGTCAATAAACGCTTCCGCAGTCGGCAAATCCTTGCCCACCGCTTTATACAGATTTTCAATAAACACATGGGTAATATCAAAATTACCCGCGTGAAGACCGCTGAGGAAGCCCTTCAGCAAATCGAGGTTGGCAATTCCATATTCCTCCGCGTCCACCAGGCGAACCCGGTAATTGATGTTATACGTCAGCTGCTTGCCAAACTCAATGCAAACCACATCGCCGTTTGCAGTGGTCACAGCCTCATTGATCGCATCGATAAGCTTTTTGGTTTTGCCGGAGCCTTTCAGCCCCAAAATCACATTGATCATAGGATATTCCTCCTTTGGTATGCCCGATATCCGGCTATGAAAATATTTTAACAGGTGGTCCTGGTTTTTTCAACAGGAAATTATGAAAAAACCAGGATATTTTTTTCCACTTACTTTAAGCCTCATAGCCGGGCTTGCCCAGCAGCTTAAACATATTGCGCTTATAAAATTCCACACCGGGCTGGTTGAAGGGATTGACGCCCAACAGGTAAGCGGATACACCGCAGCTCAACTCCAGGAAATAGAACATCTCGCCCAGCTTCTCGCTGTTTAGCTGGCCCATCTGCATGGTAATCACCGGCACGCCGCCGTCCACATGGGCTGCCAGGGTTCCCTGAAACGCCTGCTCGTCCACAAAGTCCAGGGTCTTGCCCTCCAA
Source organism: uncultured Eubacteriales bacterium (assembly GCA_948439445.1). Lineage (GTDB taxonomy): Bacteria > Bacillota > Clostridia > Oscillospirales > Oscillospiraceae > Faecousia. The sequence continues at coordinate 936 of CAOJND010000072.1, forward strand.
ATAATTCAAGCCGTCCAGATTCTTCGCATCGGGACCCACTACCGCCCGTTTTTCCGGCGGGTCGAAGCGCACCATGGTCTCAAAAATATTCCGCTGGCCCTGCTGGATCATCTGCCCCAAAGAGTGCAGATCGGCGGTAAGCTCGGCGGTAACCGGGAAAATACCCTTGCCGTCTTTCCCCTCGGTTTCGCCAAATAGCTGCTGCCACCAGCCGCCAAACATCCGGAAGCCCGGCTCAAAGGACTCAAATAACTCGATGGCCTTCCCGTTGCGATACAGTAGATTCCGAATGGCGGCGTACAGCCACACCGGATTTTCAAAGGAGCGAAGATCATACCGCTCCATGGCGTCGGCAGCGCCGGCCATCACCTCCATCGGATCGATCCCAGCTACCGCCATAGGTAGCAGGCCCACTGGCGTCAACACGGAGTACCGTCCGCCAACGTTGGCGGGGATCACAAAGGTCTCCCAGCCCGCTTCCGTGGCCATCTGGCGTAGTGCGCCCTTGGTCGGGTCGGTAATGGCGAAAATCCGCTCCTTGGCATCCGCAACGCCATATTTCTGCTCCAGCATACCAAGCAGCGCCCGGGTAGCAATGGCCGGTTCTGTGGTGGTGCCGGATTTGGAAATAATGGCAACAGAGAAGTCCTTACCCTCTAATAGGCGGCAAAGCTCATTCCACGCCCGGGTAGATAGGCCGTTGCCCGCAAAAAAGATCTGGGGGTCCCCTTTGCCCTTGCCAATGTTGTGGTTCACGCCCTGAAGCAGCTCAATGGCAGCTCGCGGTCCAAGATAGCTGCCGCCGATGCCGATGACCACAAACACATCAGAATTGGCCCGAATCCGCTGCGCCGCCGCGCGAATTCGACGCAGCTCCTGGGTTTCCTCCCGGGTGGGCAGCTTGAGCCAGCCCAAAAAGTCATTTCCAAGGCCGGTGCCCTCAGTCAGCGTCTTGTGGGCAGCAAAGACATCTTTTTCCGTCGCCAGCAAATCCGGCAGGGAAAGCTGGCCCCATACATGGGATATATCGACTTGAATCATAGATGGGTGCACATCCTTTCAGGTGTTTATTTTATTTTGCCTCTATGTTACTGCAAAATCGGAGAAAACGCAAGAGGTGTTGCAGAAGTTTCAAAAGATTTCAAAATTTTGCCGTTCCCCTCTGGCAATTCTGGCTCAATTTATGTATAATAGAGGCAAAGCCGCCGGGGCCTGGCGGAGTCTCTGCCGGGAGGGCAAAATCACTGAAATAAAATGACTCAGGAGGGAGCAATTTATGCGTTATGGTTTTGGCATTGACGTGGGCGGCACCACAGTCAAACTGGCCTTTTTCAATGAGGAGGGCAACTTGCTCAATAAATGGGAGATCCCAACAGTAACGAAAAACGGCGGCGAGGCAATTCTGCCAGACATTGCCGCCGCCATCCAGACCCACATGGAAAAGGTGGAGGTGTCCAGAGATCAGATCATCGGCGTGGGTATCGGCGTCCCCGGCCCTGTGGACGAACACGGCATCGTAAACCGCTGCGTCAATCTGGGATGGGGCGTGTTCAATATCCAGGACGCTCTGTCGGAGCTGACCGGGTTTCCGGTAAAGGCTGGCAATGATGCAAATATGGCAGCCCTTGGGGAATACTGGAAGGGCGGCGGCCAGGGCTGTGACAATATGGTGTTCGCCACCCTAGGCACCGGTGTCGGCGGCGGTATTGTACTAAACGGTAAGATTATTCACGGCGTTCACGGCGCCGGCGGCGAAATTGGCCATATGGTATTAAATAAAAACGAGACAGAACGGTGCCGCTGTGGCAAATATGGCTGCGTAGAGCAGTATTGCTCCGCCACCGGCATTGTACGTATTGGCGAACGCACCCTCCAGCGGACCACCACGCCGTCGATTCTGCGGGAGATCTTCCCCCTAACCTGTAAGGATATTTTTGACGCCAGCGCCTCTGGCGATGCATTGGCCGATGAAATTTTGGAACAGGTATATGACTATCTCGGTGAATTTTTGGCCAATATCTGCTGCGCTGTAGATCCGGCGGCGATTGTACTAGGCGGCGGTGTCAGCAAGGCCAGTATGCCCCTGCTAGACGGAGCCAAACGGTATTTTACCAAATACATTTTCCACGCCGCCAGCGACGTTCGGTTTGCTCTGGCCTCTTTGGGTAACGACGCCGGCACCTACGGCGCGTTCAAGTTGGCGTTGACCGAGTTCGGCTAAGTCTGGGAGATCACTGTATGAAAGATATTGTCTCCATTGGAGAAATTCTCATTGATTTGACCCAGTGCAGCGTCAGCCCCCTGGGGGTTCCCCAGTTCGCCGCCAATCCCGGGGGTGCACCGGCCAATTTGGCGGTGGCCGCCTCCCGTCTAGGCGCTAGTACCGGATTTATCGGCAAAGTGGGGGCAGACGCCTTTGGCACCTATTTAAAATCCGTCCTGCAGGAAAATGGTGTAGACGGCGCCGGCGTGGTCACAGATCCAACCCTGCAGACCACTTTAGCGGTGGTCTCCCTGGACAGCCAGGGGGAGCGCAGTTTTAGCTTCTACCGTAATCCCAGCGCAGACGTGAATCTTCAGCCAGAGGATATACTTCTTTCCCTGGTGCAAAACACTCGAATTCTACATTTCGGCAGCGTCAGTCTGACAACGGAGCCATGCCGTAGCGCTACATTATTCGCTGTTCAAGCCGCTCAGAAGGCCGGGGCTTTGGTAAGCTATGATCCTAACTACCGAGCCGCTCTGTGGCCTGATTTGGATACCGCCATTGCCCAGATGCGCGCTGCTCTATCCTTGGCGGATATTGTGAAGCTCTCCGAGGAAGAGCTGCCCCTTTTGTCCGGCAACAGCGATCTGGAGCTTGGCACGGCGCAGCTTCTGGAGGCAGGCGTGTCCCTCATTTTTGTGACCCTGGGGGATAAAGGGGCGTTTTTCCGGCTGGGTCAGTCGACAATGGGATTGGTCCCCTCCGCTCCCGTGCAGGTGGCGGATACCAACGGCGCGGGGGACACCTTTTTCGGCGCGGCGCTTTCCCGGTTGGCCGGAAAAGATTTTAAGGCGTTGACTGCGGCGGAGCTGGAGGATATCACCCGGTTTGCCAACCGGGCGGCAGGCTTGACCACAAGCCGCTCCGGCGCAATTCCAGCCATGCCAACGGCGGAAGAAATGAAATTACCATAACAAATGGATCCTTTTCCGGAAGCCTAACAAAGTACGAAGCGAAGCCGGGGCGCAGTTGCGCCCCGGCTTCGCTTTAGAAGTTTTGAAAAAATGAGAGATGAAGAGGAGAACGATCTATACAAAAGGTATTTTCCCAGCCAGCACCCTAGGAAATTCCCTATTAAAAGAATAGCTCACAGCTTTGAACAATTTATGGAAAAGAAATCAATAATTTGAAACGCTTCTTTGAACCAATTGTAACGTTTGTCTCTACCACATAAATGATAGCCACAGGCCCTTTCACAAGTCAAACCTGAATCCCTATGGAAAATCTATCCTTGCGCAGACGTTTTCAACAAACTGGGACCGAGATGCTTACGACTGCAAACACCTCGGTCTTATTTTTTACGGTTTCGCTATCAAATATATTACCGCACAAGGCAAAACAGAGGCATAATCGCCTCAACTTAAACAGTTGGGGACTACGGCCCTGTCATAATAAAAGTGTGTGTATAGCGACCGTAAAAAGCTCTTGGATAGACTGATAGAACTTTGCTCTCCATTATGGAATAAGAGGCCGCCATACTACGGCAGCCTCTTATTTCAAAAGGGAGGTGTGAAAAAAGGAGAATCATCTATCAGAAAAGGCTTCCCTTCCGGCCCGTACGGGGAAGTTCCTTGTTGATAGAATATACGATCAATTTGAATAGTTTATGAAGAAGGCATCAAGAATCGTTGGCCGGTTTGTAAACGATCTGTGACCCCTCGATGTACCCGGATATTTGGAGCGCAGGTCTTGCGCTCCAAATATCCGGCGTGGCAATTACTGCATGCCCTGCTCGTAGGCCTCGATCATCTTCTTGACCATCTGGCCGCCGACGGAACCGGCCTCACGGGAGGTCAGGTCGCCATTGTAGCCTTCCTTCAGGTTGACGCCCATTTCCCGAGCAGCTTCCATCTTGAACTTGTCCATAGCTTCCCGCGCCTGGGGGACATTGATCTGGTTGTTGTTTTTCATTTCCGTGTCTCTCCTTTTCCGTGTTTGCGGTTTCTCTTCCGAAACCATAGTTTGACCAGCACGAAGTTCTATATCCGATTCATTTTACGGAAATGCGTGAAGGATTTGGAAACCCGTCGCTTTTGAACGTTGTCCCTATAATATCCTGATTCTATCCCGCATTCTGCTTCCGTTTCATATTTCTCTGGGTGAATTTCTTTTTTGCTTGTGAAAAAATAGATATTAATTGTGCGGCTGCTGGGAACTTGGAAAAAATGCAGCTTCCTCTCTTGACAAATAGCGCGCGAGCATCTATAATATAAAAGGCTTGTTAAAAAGCAGGGCAATTTTCAGAAGAGGATTTTCTTCTTCTCCAGCGGGATCCTAACAACGCTTGAAAATTTTATATGGGCCTTTAGCTCAGCTGGGAGAGCGCCAGGTTCGCAATCTGGAGGTCAGGGGTTCGATCCCCCTAAGGTCCACCATACTAATATAATCCGAACTCTGTCTTCAAAATTGGAGATGGGTTCGGATTTATTGTTTTAATAGAGATATTGCGTTATCACTAGAAAACATACAATAACATAACAGCTCGGTCAAGTAAACCGAGCTGTTATGCTGATACACCTGTTTTGACGCATTGCTCATCTTTTATTGCAGAGCGGTTCAATGTTCGGCAGATTTGATAACCAGCTCTTTAGCGTATCGGTTACTTGGCAATCAAAACGTAAGTAACCGAGATCTCAACAGGCTACATATTTGGAGTCTTTTTCTTATTATGGTCTCTGTCCGGAACCACCCTGTAACTCAATTGTTTCGCCTGACATATATTTAAAGTCTTCTGTTGCAAGATGCACACAAACACGTCCGATATCTTTTTCAGAATCACCAAAGCGTCCCATAGGAATCCCTTTGATGTTTTTCTCATAAGCCTCCGGTTGATATTCTTTCCACATTTCTAATTGAGCCGTATACGCAAGAGGACAAACAATATTAACATTAATATTATCTTTCCCCCATTCCGTTGCAGCAACACGAGATAATCCACGAATCCCCTCTTTCGCCGCAGCATATGAACCTTGCCCAAAGTTTCCGAACAAACCGGCGCCTGATGCGAAATTAATAACAGAGCCTTGTGTCTGCTTTAAATATGGATAACATTCTCTCATATATAAGAATGCTGAATATAAGCCTGAATACATCGCAAGATTAAATTGTTCCAACGTATGTTCCGCTAAAGTCACACCTGAAGCAGATGCTTGCGCGTTATTGACTAACACATCAATTCTGCCAAAAGCATCAATTGTTTGTTTCACCACGTTTTTAACAGTCGCTTCATTATCTCCGTCAGCGCTTATATCTCCTTGTACAGGTAAGACTTTAACGCCATATAGACGTTCTAATTCTTCTTTGGCATCTTCTAATTTTTTAACGTTTCTTCCTGTTAAAACAAGGCTGGCGCCTTCTTTTGCATACGCTGTGGCGATTCCATAGCCAATCGCACCGATATCTCCGGCTTTTGTCATGGCTTTTCCACCGCCGGTAATAATTGCAACTTTTCCTTCTAGTAGTTTACCCATTTTGAAAACCTCCTTTTCCGGTAAAATCATTATATCGCATGAATCTCAATCTGTAAACAATAAGATGAAGAAACTTAATCTATAAGCATAAAAAGCAATTGGCCTTAAATTGTGTCTTGCCTAATCAAAGAAGCCAGACCGCCCTTTGGCGGTCTGGCTTCTTACCTTGGAGCTACTGGCCGGACTTGAACCGGCGACCTGCTGATTACGAATCAGCTGCTCTACCGACTGAGCCACAGTAGCATGATTTCCTGAATTATTATAGCGGTTTTCCCCAGAAATGTCAACTCCTTTTTCCAACTTCATTCTGAGGATTTGCGGAGACGTCAAAAAGGCAATGCATTTCCCTGCCTTTGAAAAAAAGCAGAAAAACCAGAACGAACAATCCCACTGCACGCAAACCCAGTGAGGCTGTTCGTCTGGTACTGTTTTGTGCCATTTTAATGGGTAGGATGAAGCCTTTCCCCAACGGATCTAGTGGGGATAACGCACCTTCAGCCAGTCCAGATCCCTACGCCTGGGGTTCGGTGCGTACCATCCTGCTTCAAACAGGCCTTCGATCCGGCGAAAGTATTGTTCATACATGCGGCCCACGCGCTCCATGGAGTAGTTTGCCGCAGCCCATGCCCGGCAATCCTGCGGCTTTAAAGCGTCTACATGGTTGACCGCCCAGCAGAATTCCTCAAATGTCCGGCAGCGGTATCCCGTGACCCCGTGGACAACTGTCTCGGGGAAAGCGCCCCAATCGGTGGTAATCACCGGCGTTCCGCACAGCTGCGCCTCTACGTTTACGCCGCCAAAAGGCTCCAAATAATAAGTGGGCATCAGAACCGCCTTGGCGTTTTGCAGTAGCGCCGCCCGCTCCTTTGGACCAACTGCGGGCAAATAGCGGATATGCGACTGTTCTGCCAGATGCAATCCTTCCTGTGGATTTTCCAGCGCCCCCTGACCCACCACATAAAGCGTGTGCCCTGTGGCTTTGGCCACATCCGATGCAGTCTGCACACCCTTTCGTCCAATCAGACGGCCCAGGTATAGTAGATAATTCTCCTTTTTCTCTTGAAATGGAAAATCCTCCAGCTCAAAATAGTTGGGAATCACGCAGTCGTACCAGGAACCGTCCTCTATGCCAAGTAGACCATAGACATAGTGCATCCAGGCATAGGATTCAAATACCCGGTGCTGGGCAAAGACGCCGCTGTATCCGATCCCCGGCTCCACCGTCAGAAGCCCCACAGCATCCGCCACAGGCTTTTGCATATTGCCCATGGGGCATAGTAAAACATCTCGCTCATCTTTGCGCGCTAGAATTTCCCGGATGGCGTTCCGGTTGAACGTTTCATGGGCCTTGTCGCCGGGATTGCATCGAAAAAAGTTGGTGGTTTTGTCATAATCCCCATAGGTTTCTCTTAAAA
>CAOJND010000073.1 GCA_948439445.1 uncultured Eubacteriales bacterium
CCGTCAAAGGCCATATCGGCAATGGGTTTTTCCCCGCCGTCGATCACCTGGTTTTGGTCATAGACCTCCAAAACCCGTTCCGTCCACACGCTGCCCATGGTGGACATGACCACCATGGCCGTCCCGTCTGCCTCTGTGCCATAGGCCCAGAACATGGTGCCGTCCTGAATGATACCGGTAAAGCGAACCTGCTTTGCGTAGTATTCATTATAATCCAGCACCGTCCAATGGCTGCCATCGGTGGTGACCGCCAGCTCTCCCCGGTCCGTGGCCGCCATGCACTGCTGCTGTGTGGCCGCAAGACCCGTAACATTGCCGCTGACCGGCAGTTTTTCGGTGTTCCAGAGCTTTAAATCTGTGCTGGACAGCAGGGTGCCCGCCTCGCCGCCCAAAAAGCAGCGGCTTTGGAAAAAGCACACGCTATGCAGCGCCGCATCCACCGGCAACTCCAGCACTACCGGCTGCTCTCCCTGGGTCAGGCGTATTCCGCCGTTCTCGCCCACCGCCACAGCATCGGCCTGGCGCACAGCCACTTGAGATAGTGCGCCGTCCATGCCAGAATCCAGTTGGGTTACGCCACCGCCGGCAGAAATCTGATCCAACCGGCCCTGGGTTCCCACCGCCAAAAAGCCGTCGCCATAGGCCGCCGCGTCCAGATACCCCATGGCCTGGGGCGAAATCTGCGCAACCGGCTCCGTCTCTTGGGTGGCAGGCGCGGAGGTATCCTGTCCGGTGAGATCAACCAGGGCTTGCGGCGCCTGGCAGGCCGTAAGCAGCCCTAACGCGCACAGCGACAGGGCAAATAGATGCCGGCGCTGTGTTCTTCTTCGCTTCATTGGCAAACGCCTCCTTTTTCTCTGCCCCGTCAAAATGGGCGCAGGCGAAAGCCATGCGGCGCCGGGCCACACGTCTTTTAATCCATGTTACGTTCCGCACCCTGAAAGCCCAAAATGGGCTTTCAGGGGGGAGAATTTTCTTACTTCGCGATTACAATGCTCGCCGCCTCGGACGTGACCACGTTGCCGGAGGCGTCGGTGACCACGCAACGGTACATCTGGCCATCGCGGAACGCTTTCACGCCGACTTGCAGCGCGTTGGTATCGCTACCCGGCTGGGTGGACTTGGTCCAGGATCTTCCCTCATTGTTGGAGTACATCCACTGATAGCACAGGCCCTGGCCCTGAGCCTCCACCGTAAAGGTGGCGGTTTCGCCAACCGCGCCGGTGTAATCAGCCGGATCGGTGACAATCGCCACGGTGGTGGCGGTGGTCATAGCCACAGCTTCCGTTTCCACCATGTTGCCCTTGGCATCAGTAACGACACACTTGTACATCTGGCCAACCCGGAAGGCCTTCATCTCCACCGTCAGGGTAGCCGTATCGGCGCCAGGCATGGTGGATTTGCTAAAGCTCTTGCCGCCGTTGTTGGAGTACATCCACTGATAACGCACATCGCTCCGGGTCACATCCACATGGAAGGTGGCCGTCTGGCCAATCTGGCCCGCGAATGCCTGGGGCTGATTCACAATCGCCAGTACGTTGGCCTCGTCCTTTAGTCGCGCCAGCTCTGCCTCGGCAGCTTCCAGAACCGCCAGGTTGGAAATCGTGGCCTTGTCTCCCACAGACAGAGCATCATATGCCGCCCGGGCGGCTACAATCGCCTGCTCGCTGTCCAAGGTCACCGTGCCAATGGCGTCGATCTGGGCCACCACTTGCTTGGCAGCCTGGGACTGGGGCAGCTGCACCGTCAGAGACTTCACCGTTACCTTCAAAGGCTTGGCAACCACGCCGTCGCCCATGCCTGCCACCAGGCCCAGTTTGGGTTGGGCAAAGCTTCTGCTTCTGGTTCCCATAGTCGTCCAGCTCTGGCCGTCCGGAGAATAGGCCAGGGTGTAGGCGTCGCCATCCTTTTGAATCCGCAGATGCAGCGTCTTGGAAGAGATCGCCTCATTGAAATGGGTGGCGTTGTTGGCGCCCGTCTCCTCCCGGAGCATCATTCTGCCGCTGCCGCCCTCAAACTGCATCAGCGCCGCCACATAGTTGTCCACATCCTGGAACGCAAACAGGGCCACCTGCTGGTAGGGCTCGTCGGGAAGCCGGTCAAATTCAATAACCGCCTCCGCTGTCCAATTTCCGTCGGCGCTCTGCCAGAACAGATTTTCGTACTGATCCGGGCTCATGTAGATATCGCCGCCCTGTCCGCTGAGGGTCAAGCCCTTTTCGTCCAGGGTCCAATTGGCCCGGTTCTCCTTGTCCACCGTCCACACATTCCGCAGTTCTGTTTCAGTGCAGGCAGTAAAGTCCATGCTCTTTGGATAGCTGGGAACCACAAACCGCAGCACATAGGTGGCCGACTGGCCGTCGTGGGATACCGTGACCGTGGCGGTGGGGTCCTCCGCCGTGGCCTGCTTGACCTGGACGGAAAGCCGCTCGTCCGCCGTGGCGGTGACTTCGGGAATTTGCTCGGCGGAGTCTACATAAATCGTATAAGCCATCTGCTTGGGCAAGAATTCCGCCAGATGCGCGCCATTTAGCAGAATATCCTTGGCAACCAGATCCACTACTTCCTGGCCGCCGTTCATCTGGGTCACCTTTACATGCCGGAACGTCACAGGTAGCGCTGCGGCGCCGGTATCGCCGTCACCGGTGAGCAGGCCAATCTTCGGCATGCTATACTCCGCGTTCACCTGCCCCATCTGGACCCAGGTGGTGCCATCCAGGCAGTAGAAGGCGGTGTAGGTCGTACCCTTTTTCTCCATGCGGAACTGCAAGGACGTGGTGTTCAGGCCCGCCCGGTAATATTCGTTACAGTTGCCGGCGACTTCCGCCCGCAGCCGGACAGACGCCGCGCCGCTGTCGCCCTCAACGTGCATTTCAATGTAGTTGTCCACATCCTGGAATGCCATTACGCTGACCTGCTGATAGGCAGCCGTGGGCAGATAGCCCAGGTCCACTGCGGTCTCCATCACCCAGTCGCCATCGGCGCCCTGCCAGAACAGGTTCTCATAGCCGGCATTGTTGCCGTAGATATGGCCGTTCTGGTCGGTGATGGTCAGGCCCTTTTCGTCCAGGGTCCACTTATCCTTATTTTCCTTGTCAACGTTCCACACACTGCGCAGCATAGCCTCGGTGCTGTTGGTAAAGTCGAAGCTCTGGGCCAGATCGGCCTGGCGGAAGGCAATGGTGTAGCTCACCTGCCGGTCGCCATAGTATACCGTCACGACAGCGGTGGGGTTGGACTGGGTCGCCTGCTGCACCTCCACGGTGAACGCCTCGTTGACCTGGGCGCTGACCACGGGCAGCTGAGACAGAGAGGTCACAATGCAGCTATAGCTGGTCACATCGGGATCAAAGCCCTCCAGAGGCTGTCCGTCCAGCAAAATGTTGTTGGCAGCCACATTCTGGGTCACCAGAACCGGGTAGGAATCGGTCTTGGTCACGCCGTTCTCGGTGACGCTGGCGGTAATGGTGGCAATGCCCTCGCCAACGCTGCGTACCACGCCGTTGTCATCCACCACGGCCACGGCGGGATTGCTGCTGGTATAGGTCACTTCCGCCTTGGTCAGGTCCACAAAGGTCTGATTGTCCCGGCTGGCAGACAGCTCGGTGGTGATCACGTCGTCCGGATTGTTGCCGTCGAGAATATGGCCGCTGGGAATCGCCGTAGCGGCATGCAGCTCCGGCGTCAACTGACCGGACAGGGTAAAGGTGGCGCTCATGTTGGCGGCGGCGTCACTGTTGGGGCCAACCTGGATGGTATAGACGCCCTGGTCATAGGTCTGCACCTGGTTTTCCGCGTCCCAGTACCACAGGTCCTCCAAATTCAAGGTGATGGCATAGTGGGCCGTCTCGCCTGGGGCGATCTCCTGCTTGGCAAAGCCTTTGAGCCGCTTCACAGGACGATCCTTAGCAGCAGCGTCGGGAGAAGCCACATACAGCTGGGCCACTTCTTGTCCTGCTACCGCGCCGGTGTTCTTTACGTCGAACTCTACGGTGATGCTGTCGTCCGGCGTAGCGGCGTCCCGGCTGAGCGTCAGGTTGGAGTAGGCAAAGGTGGTGTAGCTCAGGCCATAGCCAAAGGGATAGGTGACATCGCCGGTAAAATACTGATAGGTACGGCCGTTGCAGGTCTCATCCGCGCGCATCTGGTAGTCCTTGATGTCCGCCAACTGGCTGACGTCGGTATACCAGGTAAAGGGCAGCTTGGCGCTGGGGTTGACCTCGCCAAACAAAATCCGTCCGGCGGCGTTGCCCTGGGCCTGGCCGTTGTAGGTGGACCAGAGCATGGCTTTTACGTCGTCCTTAAACGGCTCCACATTGACCTGGGAAACCGTCTGCATGTACACGATGGTGTTGGCATTCAGCGCCGCCACTGCTTGAATCATCTGGGTCTGGTCGTTGGGCAGATCCAGGGTGGTGCCGTCGCTCTCCTCCCGGAAGCCGTTCTCTCCGGGACGGGTGCCCGCGAAATACACAACTGCGTCCGCAGCAGCAATGGCAGCCTTGTCCGCGTTGGTCAGGCCCGTGCTCTCAATATTCTGGGACCACACCAGGTAAAGCTGCTGGTCGTCAAAGCCGGTGCCCAGGCCCGCTTCGCTGGTATAGGTGCGGTAGCTGCCCCAACCGCCGGTATCGCCCTCGCCGTAGAAGGTGGCCAGGGTCCGGCCGTTCACCGGGTCTACCGAGCGGATTTCCAGCTTGGTAGGCGGGCAATTGCCGGTGCCGGTCATTTCCACGGAGAACTGCTTGACCGTGTTCACATCATCGGTGGTCAGAGTTCCGGCGGGCAGACACATCCACGCGTCGTTCATGCTGATGTAGCCCACGTTGCCGGCGGCTTCCAGCACACAGTTGTTGGTGCCGGTGTTGGTACCCAGGTCGATCTGCCGGATCACATTGCCTTCGCCGTCCAGCAGCTTTAGATTCCGGGTATTCATTAAATAATCAAACTGTCCCGTCACGCCAGTGCCGGAGATATAGGTGAAGGTCGCGTCGGGATTGGCGCGCTTCAGCGCCGCACGAATGCCCTGCTCCGCTGTGCTGGAGGGACCGGGGGTTCCGGTGGAATACATGCCCAGGATCACCTCGTCGGCCACGTCGCCCACCAGTACCAAATTTTTCACATCGCCGCTCAAGGGCAGAACGTTATCCTTGTTTTGCAGCAGAATTACGCCGTTGTCCGCGCTGGTCTCCGCCAGCTGGGTGTGATCGTCGGCGCAGATCTCATGGTCGAACCGGTCGCCGCCATAGGGGCCGCCGTCGGGATCAAATTCGCCAGTCTTGATCCGGGCGGTGAACAGACGGACCAGCGCCCGGTCCACCTCAGCCTCCGTCAGCCGGCCGCTGGCAATGGCGCTGCCGGTATAGGCAGGCAGAATGTTGCCGCAGTTCAGGTCGATGCCGGCCCGAATGGCATAGGCCGCCACATCTTCGCCGGTCCAGGGCTTGTTGCCCCAGCCCTCCGGCCGCCAGCCGTGGTTGTTCAGCACGTCGCCCAAAGCGCCGCAGTCGGTGACCACGAAGCCGTCAAAGCCCCAGGTCCGGCGGAGCAGCCCGTCCAAAATTTCCTCGCTGACGGACACGGGCACGCCGTTGACCGCGTTGTAAGAGGACATGATGGCGCCAGCCTTGGCGTCCTCAATCGTCCGCTTAAACGCATAGGTATAGTATTCCCGCAGATCCCGTTCATCGATGTTCGAAGAACCCCAATGGCGGTTCTGGTCGCTGTTGTTGCCCAAAAAATGCTTGGGGGTGGAGATCGCCTTATAGTATAGCGGGTCGTCGCCCTGAAGGCCATCGACAAAGGCCATGGCAATGGTACCGGTGAGGAAGGGATCCTCGCCATAGGTCTCCTCCGCCCGGCCCCAGAAGGGATCCCGGCCCATGTTGATGGTGGGGGACCAGTAATCCAGGCCGGTGGTATTGTAGCCGTTGTTGGACAGCTCCCGGGCCTCGTCGGAGATGGCAGAGGTCAGCTTCTGCACCAGCTCGGTGTCCCAGCTGGCGGCAATGCCCATGGCAGTGGGGAAGCTGGTAGCCTGCCAGTTGGCCACGCCGTGGAGGGCTTCACCAGACCAGTAGTATGCCTCTACGCCCAGCCTGGGAATAGCAGGGGCGTTAAAATATAGCTGGGCATATTTTTCCTCCTGGGTCATTCTCGACACCAGGTCCAGCGCCCGTTCCTCAAAAGATAATCCGGTATCCAGATAAGGATAGGCCGGAGCGGGGTCCGCCGGGGTGTGTTTTGCCGCGAAGGCTGTCAGATTCCCACAGCCAACGCAGAGCAAAATTGCCAGCACAAATGCTGTCAGCCTGAATGATGCTCTTTTTTTCATAGAAAACCCCTCCAAAAAAATGTTATGTACAGAAGAAATCTTCCGAACAATAAATCTAGCGGCCTGTCCACCCGCGCCCCTGGCCTGGTCTTTTCATTCAACTCCTAAACCAGGGAATCCGCTCAAACTGTCAGCCGCCTAAGTCCCGCTATTTTTGTTTCAATTCTATTTGCTTCCCACGCCGTATCTTTAAAAATAAAATCTCAGATAAACATTTCTCTGTGTGTCACATTAAGCACCCATAAATGGAGCCTGCACTTTCCCGGGCAAACAAAGCAGGTTTTTGCGGCCAGTGTGCGTATTTGACTCACGGTCTTTTGGGTGCAAAGAAGAAAGCGATCTTTTTAAGTAAATCTATTTTACAAGGGGACATTATTAATTGCAATTATTATTTAGCAAAATTAATTATTCTACCTTTTTTACAAGATTCACTTGTTTTTTTGTACACATTGTACATTGCTGTCCCATTTTCCAGGTTGCCAAACAGACGTCCGCCGCGAAATGCCCTCGTCCGTAAGGCACGCACGGCTTTCCGATTACTTTCTTAGTACAGCAAATACCAAAATTCTAACAGGACCGCGGAACGGTCATGTTAAGACACCCCTTCACACCGCATTTGCTCTGCCGCCTGTTCTTGAATTTCATCCATTCCAAGCTGAATCAGATAACGGTACATTTCAGAATAGGGTTTATCATAGAAAAGGTCCTTCTTCAGTTCCTCCGCTTTGCGTGCCATATCTACTGGCACAGTCAGCGTAAACCTTATTGCTGCATTCGCCATGCTAACACCTCCTCTCGCTTATTTTGGTGAAGTGGTGAACCTCTGATATATGATTATAGTGGTGAACCGGTGAAAAGTCAATACCCGGTTTTCATCTTTACATCTGTGGTGAACTGGTGTATACTTATATATGGAGGTGAAAAGAATGCCAACAGATAAGCCACGTTATACCATTACGCTGGATGCAGAAATGCTGAAAAAAATTGATGATTTCCGCTTTGAAAAGCGCTTTCCCAACCGAACGCAAGCAACCCTTGCGTTAATTCGCATTGGCATGGAAGCCCTTGAAAAGCAGCAAGAGGAAGCAAAAGAGGCACAAAATAACACATCCTCTGACGGGGAGAAAGCATGAGCGACACGCTCATGAAAAATACTTGGTTCCTTGAAGTTGAAGACGCTGCATTTGAAGCAGAAGAATAACGATATGGGTTTCTACGCTGAGGAAAGGACACGTTCAACGGTCATCCCCGTTTGCGGTCATTTTATATTTCATGCGGTAAGCTAAGCAAAGACCACAATCATTCGGTACGGGATAACGTTACCACCAATCTGCGTTTTACGATTGCCCTAGGCGAGCAGGGGAAATCACTTTGCAAAATATTTGCGCCGGATCCGCCGGAACGCAGCAAACGCCCCCTGAGCAGATCTTTTCCGCTCAGGGGGCGCTCTGAAAATCAAACGACTTTTTGGATTAAGCCTTACCGGCGCAGCCCAGGACGTTCACCAGCTTGTGGCGAACCATTTCCTTGATGTTGGCACGGGCGGGCTTCAGAT
>CAOJND010000074.1 GCA_948439445.1 uncultured Eubacteriales bacterium
CAGCCAATCGAATGCCCACCCACACCAGGGTAACTAAAATATGGGGGAGGCCCAGCCGTCCATAACCCTTTTTGCGCTTTGGATGGCGTTTTTTTGGCGAAGCGGGCGGGGCGGGATTTTTAGGAGGGGGGACGGGTTTTTCAAAGGCCTTTGCCAACTCCTCGCCCTCTCCGAAGGTATCCCGGTATTCCTGGTCTTTAAACGGCTCCTGCGCCTTGGGCGGCGGGGAGGAAACCCGTTGGGACGGATTGGCGGGAGCGGGTGTGTGCGGCGGCTTTCGAGCTGGAAGATTCTGCTGCTGGTTAGATTTAGAGACCTGGCCGCCGCGCACAGAGGCGGCGGGACGCCCTGCTTTCTGCGCCGCTGGCTTTTTGGAGACGGGTTTGGAAGAACCAGTCTTTCTATCCTTCTGATTCATGACGCAACCTCCTTCGGTCAGAGCATCACAAGCTGTTCGGCTACGGCGTCCGCCGCCCCTTGGCCCTTTAGTGCGGCGACCAATGCCAGCCCAAAGGCCATGGCGCAACCGGCGGAGGCGGCGGTGATCAGTCTGCCGTCCCGGACGCAGGGGGCGCCTGGGACCATTTGGGCCAGCCCCATGGCGCTCTCATGACCGGGATAGCAGGTGGCCCGCAGTCCGTCGGGAATGTGCAGATCCGCCAGTACCGTCGGCCCGGCGCAGATGGCGGCCACGAATTTTTCATGTTCCCATGCGTATTGCACAGCTTTCAAAGCCGGCTGGCTGGCCCGCAGGGAGGCAACACCACCCAGGCCGCCGGGCAAAATAACCATCTCCATCTGGGCGGGATCCAGTTGGTCTATGGTGATGTCGGCGGCGATGCCGATGCCGTGACTGCCGGATACAATTTTGCCGTCAACCCCCACGGTCTGCACTTCCACCCCGGCCCGCCGCAGCAGGTCGCATGGGGCGATGGCCTCGATCTCCTCAAATCCGGTTCCCAACAACATGTAAACCATATCTTACTCCTTTAGACAAGCCGCCACATGGCGGTAAATTTCTTGATGAATATCTTCAATTGAACGCATGACCCCATCCTGGACACAGGCGATCACGGTCCAGCCATAGTATGCGGCGGCAGCCCGCCCGGCCTCCCGGCAGGCGGCCAGGTAGGTCAGATCCTGCTCGTGGATATCGGCGTGAATGCCGGTGGCGGCTTCCCGGTGCCGCATGAGCTTTTCTGTGTATGCGGTGGGCACATCCAGATAGAGAGTCAGATCCGGACGGGGAAGCCCCAGCCGGTCATATTCAAATTCATACAGCCAGTGCAAAAATTCTCCGCGCCGCTCCGGCGGCTCCTTGGGCGCCTGATGGACTGCATTTGAAGTGGTGTAGCGATCCGACAAGACCAAGCCGCCCTCTCGGTACCACTGACCCCAGACCTTTTGATAGGAGGCGTAGCGGTCCACCGCGTAAAACGCGGAGGCGGCGTAGGCGTTTACATCGCCGGGGTGGCAACCAAACTCCCCGTTTAGATACATCCGAATCAACGCGGAGCTTTGCTCTTGGTACTGGGGAAAGACCAAATGGCGGAAAGGGATGCCGTCTTGGGACAGACGCTGAGAGAGCAGGGAGAACTGGGTGGACTTGCCGGAGCCATCTGTGCCCTCTAATACAATCAGTTTACCCATTTTGCCGTCTCCTTTCTCCCAAACAGAGCAGAATAAATTTGGGAAGGCGCATCATCCGGCCCAACCGCCGGGGTTGTTTGATCAGCCGGTACAGCCATTCCAAATTGCAGCGAATCATCCATTTTGGCGCACGCTTGGCAATGCCGGCGTAGCCGTCTAGGCTGCCCCCAAGCCCCGCCATCAGGCACCCCGGCAGCGCCTGGCAGTGCGCGCGCATAAATCGTTCTTGCTTTGGCGCACCCAGACAGACAAACAATACGTCGGGCTTCGCCGCGCGGATGCGCTCTACCGCCGCCGCTTCATCCTGGAAGTAGCCGTGAGCGGTGCCACAGATCACCAGACCCGGATGCCGCTGGGTCAACTTTTGGGCGGCTTGCTCCGCCACAACGGGCTTTCCGCCCAGCAGATAGAGAGACCCGCCCCGCTTTGTCAGCATATCGCACAGCCGCTCGCCGAACTCAATGCCAGCCACCTTGCCTGGAAGCGGGGTGCCCAGCAACTTGGCGCCCAACACCACGCCGGCGCCGTCAGGCAGGACAATGTCGGCCTGATTGAGCAGTTCTCGAAAATCAGGATCTTGAATCGCTTCGTAGACAATCTCGGCGTTTGGGGTGACGCAATAGGCGCTCTGCCTATTTTCCAGCAATTCCGCCGCCCGGGCCAGAGCCTGGTCCATGGTAACGCAATCAAATTCAACGCCCATCACAGGAATTCGCAAGCGCGCTTCGCCTCCCCAGCTTTCAGAATCTTTAATACGATACCATATTTTGCTCCATTTGTCCACCTTTTGGGGGGCGGATTTTCTTATTTTTCTGTAAAATGTGGAAAAGGGTTGCATGTTGAGGGGAAAACTGATAGAATAAAAAAGAATGGAAGATTAAACGCAGAGGGACGAAGCAATTATGGCAGAAAGTAGCATAACATTTTCACAGATGGGGCTGTCCCAGGCCATGGGAAAAGCGCTGGAACGCAAGGGCTATGGATATCCCACCACCATCCAACAGTTGGCTATCCCGCCGCTGATGCAGTGGAAGGATGTGATCGCCAAGGCGCCCACCGGCACCGGCAAGACCTTTGCCTTTGGAATTCCCATAATCGAGCATGTCAATGTCCAGGATCCGGCTGTTCAGGGGCTGATTTTAGCGCCGACCCGGGAGCTGGCGATTCAGATTGGAGACGAGCTGCGGGGCCTACTGGCCTATTATCAGGGAATTCGAGTGGCGGTGCTGTACGGCGGCGCAGGTATTGGCGGCCAGCTCAAACAATTGGAAAAGAAGCCCCAGATTGTGGTGGCAACACCCGGCCGGCTGATGGATCACTACAATCGAAAATCCATTCGGCTGGATAAAATACAGACCGTGGTACTGGACGAGGCGGATCGAATGCTGGACATGGGCTTTTTTAAGGATGTGACCTGGATTATTGAGAAGGTGAAAAACCGCCGGAACCTGGGCCTGTTTTCCGCTACCATCTCCCAAGAGGTGATGACGGTGTCCTGGATGTACCAGCGGGACGAGGTGGAGATCACCGTGGAACCCAAGCAGCAGGACCGGCCAGATATTCAGCAGTTCAGCCTCTCCATTGCGCCGCTTCAAAAGACGGAGGCTACCCTGCGGTTGATTCGCGGCCAGAGCTTTGAACGGGTGATGATTTTTTGCAACACCAAGCATATGTGCCAGCGGCTGAGTGATGATTTTCAGCGGGCTGGGCTGGACTGTGCATGCATCCATGGGGACATCCGGCAGAGCCAACGGGAGAAGACCATGCAGCGCTACCGAGAGGGCAAGCTGCCGGTGCTGATCGCCACAGACGTGGCCTCAAGGGGCATTGATGTGGATGATGTGGACTGTGTGATCAATTTTGACGTGCCGGAGGAAAACGAATACTATATTCACCGGATTGGACGAACCGGACGGGCAAAAAAGAAGGGCGTGGCATATTCTATTGTGGGGAGCTTTCCGGAAAAAGCAAAGCTGGATGAGATCGCCAAGTTTTCTAACTATCAGATCCGGCCGATGGTTTTGGGCCAGGACGGCAGCCTGACTGAAGAGCAGGTGAAAGCGCCGGCCCCAGTGAGAAAGAGGTTCCATTGACCGGGGCAGAGCGCGGATTTCTCCTGCTGACCAGCCAGCTGGGAAACCCAGAACGGCGTCCTCTGACGGTGGCTCAATTACGGTTGTTGGGACAGAGGGTCCGGCAATTGTCGCCGCCGGTGCAGGACCGGGATTTGACGGTGGAGGACGTGGCCCGGCTGGGTTATGACAAGGATATGGCCTGGCGAATCGTGTCGCTGCTGGAAGAAGAGGACCTGCTGGAATACTATTTGGAAAAGGCAGCCCGGGTGGGATGCGTTCCTTTAACCCGGCGGTCTGCGGCCTATCCTGTTCGGGCGCGGCGGCTGGACCCGGACGCCCCCGGCTGCCTATGGGCCAAAGGGGAATTATCTCTGCTGGAACGGCCTGCGGTGGCTCTTGTGGGAAGCCGAAAGCTCAATGCCAGCAATGAGGCGTTTGCAAGGGCAGCTGGAATGCAAGCGGCCAGGCAGGGTTATGTTTTGGTATCCGGGGGCGCCGCCGGCGCGGACCGGCAGGCGCAAAGCGCTTGTCTGGAGGCGGGGGGCAACGTGATTTGCGTCACGGCGGATTCTCTGGCGGCCAAGCAACCCCAGATTGGGATGCTTTATCTCAGCGAGGAGGGGTTTGATCGCGCCTTTACCGCCCAGAGAGCCTTGAGCCGGAACCGGGTGATTCACTGTCTGGGAGATTTTGTGTTGGTTGCCCAAAGTGGTCTGGAAAAAGGAGGCACTTGGAATGGCACAGTGCAAAACCTTCGCCATAGCTGGACGCCGGTGTGGTGCTTTCAGGATGGCAGCCAGAGTGAACGGCTGCTGTGTCAATTGGGAGCCAGGGCGATTTTACCGGAAAATTTAAAGGATTTTTCCCTTCTGACCCGGTCGTGCGAAAATAAAATTGCCTTTTGACGGCTTTTTTTCATAAGCCGTCAAAAAATTACAAATTTGTAGTTGATTTTTACACATCAAAAGTTGTAATATACAAAGAAGATTCTTTTCCCTACTAGGAGGAACAAAATATGTGTGGAATTGTAGGTTATGCGGGGCATCATCAAGCTGCCCCACTTTTGCTGGATGGACTGAGTAAGCTGGAATATCGCGGCTATGATTCGGCTGGGCTGTGTGTCCAAGGAGAGAATGGCTTTCAGGTGGCAAAGGCCAAGGGGCGGTTGCAGGTTTTGCGGGAGCAGGTGCATGACGGCCAGGACCTAATTGGCACGGTGGGCATTGGGCATACCCGGTGGGCAACCCATGGCGCGCCTTCCGACGTCAATAGCCATCCCCAGGTGTCCGACAGCGGACGAATTGCGGTGGTACATAACGGCATTATTGAAAATGACGCTGCTTTGCGGGCGGATCTGCTGGCAAAAGGCGTCAGCTTCCACTCCGAGACGGATACCGAGGCTGTGGCCAATCTCATCGGCTGGTACTACGAACAGTGCGGTGATTTTGTGGCTTCGGTGCGCCAGGCGGTGAAACGGATCCGAGGCAGCTACGCGCTGGGAATTTTGTGCGAAGACAATCCCGGGACGATTATTGCGGTGAAGCAGGACTCGCCTCTGATTTTCGGATTTGGCAAGGGGGAGAACTTCATTGCATCCGATGTGCCGGCGATTTTGAAGTATACCCAGACGGTTGCATACCTGGACGATGGAGACATGGCGATTTTTAACAATGAATATGTGACGTTTCTCAATGCCGCCGGGGAGCCGGTGGCCAAACAGCGAGAGACGATTACCTGGGAGCTGGCCGCAGCGGAGCGGGGCGGATACGATCATTTTATGCTGAAGGAGATCTACGAACAGCCAAAAGCGCTCCGGGCTACCATCAGCCCGCGGCTCATGGGCGGCCGGGTGGTGCTAGACGGGCTGGAGCTATCCAAGGAATATCTACAGTCACTGAAGAAAATTTATCTGGTCGCCTGCGGCTCGGCCTACTATGTGTCCGTGGTGGCAAAATATACCATTGAAAAGGCCTGCCGGATTCCAACCGAGGCCATGATGGCTTCTGAGTTCCGGTACTGCGATCCGGTGGTGAACGAGCACAATCTGGTGATCATCATCAGCCAGTCCGGCGAGACGGCGGATACCCTGGCGGCACTCCGGGAGGCCAAGCGCCGGGGGGCGAGGACGCTGGCAATTGTCAACGTGGTGGGTTCTGCGATTGCCAAGACGGCGGATGATGTGATCTATACCTGGGCCGGACCGGAGATCGCGGTGGCAACCACCAAGGCTTTTACCACGCAGCTGGCGGTGGTATATCTGCTGACGCTGGCCATGGCGGAGGCGCTGGGGACCATGTCCCAGGAGGACTATACCCAGGTGATCCAGGGTCTGGAGAAGTTGCCGGAACAGGTGGAGTCGGTGCTGTGCGAGGAAAACGTAAAGAAGATTGATTACGTCGCCAAGCGGTACTGCGACCATCACGACGCGTTTTACATCGGTCGGAATCTGGACAGCGCAATCTGTCTAGAGGGCAGCTTAAAGCTAAAGGAGGTGGCCTATCTGCACAGCGAGGCCTATCCCGCCGGAGAGCTAAAGCACGGCCCGATCTCTCTGATCGAGGACGGTACGTTGGTGGTGTGCCTGGCCACCATCCGGGAGCTGTTTGAGAAGACCACGTCCAACATCAAAGAGGTCAAAGCCCGGGGCGCGGATGTGGTGTGCATCACCCTGGAGGAGCTGGAGGGTCCGGCGGAGCAGGTGGCGGACAGTACCATTGGCATCCCTGCCATCCATCCCATGCTCCAACCCACCCTGGCCCTGATTCCTTTGCAGCTGCTGGCCTACGATGTGGCGCTGAACCGGGGCTGTGATGTGGATAAGCCTCGAAACCTGGCGAAATCCGTTACGGTGGAATGAAAAACTAGATATCAATTGGGCTGAGAGCTGGACAGAGTGCTCTCAGCTCAATTTTCCTTTTGTTCCCGGTGGAGAGTTCACAAATTGTTTTTGTTTTTTGATGCAAATGTGATATGATATGAAAAAATGAAGTGAAAGCGTGGATTTTTATGGCCTTTGTGGAATTTCAAAATGTGGGAAAGACATATCAGATGGGGCAGGTACAGATTCAGGCTCTCCACGATGCCAGTTTTTCTGTGGAAAAAGGGGAACTGGTGGTGATTGTGGGACCATCCGGCGCGGGGAAAACCACGCTGCTAAACATTCTGGGGGGGATGGACAGTCTGACCTGTGGGAACGTGTTTCTAGATGGCCGGGAGATCTCTAGACTGAACAAGCGGCAGCTCACCACCTATCGAAGGCAGGAGGTGGGGTTTGTGTTCCAGTTTTACAATCTGGTTGGGAATCTGACTGCTCTGGAGAACGTGGAGCTGGCCAATCAGATCTGTCCGGCGCCTTTGGACGCGGCCCAGGTTCTGCTGGATGTGGGATTGGGCGATCGGATGAAGAATTTTCCAAGCCAGCTTTCCGGCGGGGAACAGCAGCGGGTTGCTATCGCCAGGGCGCTGGCGAAAAATCCAAAGCTGCTGCTATGTGACGAACCCACCGGCGCATTGGATTATCAGACCGGCAAGGCGATTTTAAAGCTGCTTCAGGACATGGGGAGAAAAACCGGCATGACTGTCATCATCATCACCCACAACAGCGCCCTGACCGCCATGGCGGACCGGGTAATTCGGGTGAAAAATGGAACGGTGGCTTCCGTGGCGCGAAATGAGTATCCCACAGACGTAGCGGAGATTGAGTGGTAATGGGAATTCATAAAAACCGAATGTGGACAAATCTACTGCGCTCCATTCGGAGTTCTTTGGGGCGGTATATTGCGATTGTGGCGATTATTGCCTTGGGAGCCGGTTTTTTTACCGGTCTACGGGTGACAAAATCTGACATGATCGCCACCAACCAGCGCTATACGGATCAGAAAAACATGTTTGACCTGCGGGTGATGAATTCCTACGGCTGGACCCAGGCGGATGTGGAGGCTTTAGGCCGAATGGAGGGTATTTCCTGCGCGGAGGGCGCAAGGTATGCCGATGTGCTGGTGCGCCTGGAGCAGAAGGACGACGATTTTGTCTACCGAATTTACAGCGTGCCGGAGCAGATAAACCAGGTGGGGCTAAAGGCTGGGAGAATGCCGTCGGCCCCGGACGAGTGCCTGCTGGATGCCCACTATATACCAAAATCCATGCTGGGAAGCCAGATT
>CAOJND010000075.1 GCA_948439445.1 uncultured Eubacteriales bacterium
ATCCCCAGGTTCTGACCGTCAAGGCCAACCAGGCCGGCGATACCGAGGCGGGCATCGAACAGCGCCTGATCTACGACAAGGGCCAGACCATCAACCCCCAGCTGACGGTTGCCATGAACGATGAGAGCCTGTACGGCTACATCATCGCCAACCAGATCAGCACCATTGACTCTCTGCACTCCACCCCGCTGCCCGAGGGTATGACCTTCACCTATGAATCCAACCGGCCGGAGGTTGTCTCTGTGGACAACGGCGTCATCAAGGCTGTGGGCGCTGGCGTCGCCACCATCACCATCACCGGCGAGCTGAATGGCCATGTGGTCACCACCGACTTTGTCGCCTATGTAGAGGCCTCCTCCGCCATCGACGGCATCACCGTAGACGGCAAGCCTCTGGACGGCTTTGACCGGGAAGAGCTGAACTACAGCCTGAAAGTCGACGGCGACAAGGTTCCTGTGATCGGCTACACCGCCAGCAACAGCGAGTTGGAGGTCACCGTGGAGCAGCCTGCTGCGCTGCCCGGCGTGGCTGTAATCACCTCTCGCAACACCACCTCCAATGCCACCACCGTCTATCGTGTGGGTATGGGTGGCGCGCCGGTTACCACCGACTTTACCCAGGGCTGGGCCGCTGCCCAGGCCAAGGGCTGGACAGTGGAGAACGGCACTGAGAACGCTTCCTTTGGTGAAAATGGCTTGACCATCGTCACGGAGGAAGGCGCGCTTGGCACCGCTACCCCGGCAAAGAATCTGTACACCATGCCCGCCTTTGGCGACTGGGTTGCCCAGACGGATCTGACGCTGGACTCCGGTCTGACCGAGGACGGCCCCCAGATCGGCATGGTTGTCTACGACAATGCCAAGGATTACATCAGCTTTGTCTTTGAGCGGGTGAGCACCACCGGCTGGCGTCCCAGAACCAACTATTACCTGACCGCCTACAGCGTTGCCGGCGGCGACCGTTCTCAGGTTGCCCGGGTGAGCTTGTCTGCCGATGTAACCAGCCTGGGTCTGCGGGTGATCAAGGAAGGCAGCAACTACGCCTTTGCCTACCGGCGTGGCGACGGCGACTGGGTGGATATGAATGGATCCACCAAGAACACCATGGCCTTCCCCAAGGTTGGCGCTTATGCGGTGGGTAAGACTGCGGCAACCGCTAAGACGGTAACGTATGACGGCTTCAACGTGGTCAGCATGGCCGACGCGTATCCTCGCCTGGCTGGATTGACCGTGGACGGTAACCCCATGCCTGGCTTTAGTGCCACCAGATACTCCTATGGCTTCTCTGTGGCCGATGGGGAGACAAAGGTTCCTGTATTGGGCGCTACCGCTGCCGATCCGACCCACAAGGTTGAGATTGAGCAATTGACCGGCCCCACCGGTACGGCGACTGTAACCGTAACCTCTCCGGCGGCTTCCACCACCTATGTTGTCAACTATGGCTTCGGTCCCGCCGACGACTACTTTGCCGACGGCACGATCAGCGACCGCTGGGAGATTCTGCGGGAGGATGACACGGCCTACGATGTGATTCAGGGCGTTGGCCTCCAGATGCCCACCCAGCAGGGCGATGTATACTCCACCGGCGGCGCTTGGAAGAACTGCTTTGTGATGTCCGCCCAGGGCAACTGGGAAGTGGTGGCCAAGGTGTTCTATCCCCAGGTTCCCACCGGAGACTACCAGCAGGCAATGCTGTTGGCCTGGCAGGATGAGGATAACTACATCCGTCTGAACTGTCAGCAGAGTTCTCTGCGGGTTGAGCCCGGCAGAGAGATCGGCGGCTCCTTCGGCTCCGGCGATTTCAAGCAGGCGAACCTGCAGCCCTCTCCCGATAACACCGTTACCATGTATTTCAAGATCACCAAGGTCAACAACGACTATACCTTGGCTATTTCTCAGGATGGCCTGAACTTTACCGCTTTGGGCACTGCCAAGGATGTGGCCTACACCAGCCCGAAGATCGGCCTGTTCATCTCCCAGAACAGCTCCGCAAAACCCGTTGATCTGGTCTTTGAGTATGTAGCCGTGACCTCGAAGGATGGCGTGGAGCAGAAGAACTATGTGGAGATGCTGACCTGGGCCTGCCAGAACGTGGCAGACTATGTGGCTGCTGCACTGCCTGCCACCACAACGGAGAACATCGCCCTGGCCAATGTGCCCCATGGCTATACTGTAGAGCTGGTTTCCAGCGATCCCGCTGTGATCGCCGCTGACGGCACGGTTACCCCTGGCGCGGCCAGCAAAAATGTGTCCGTTTCCGTGAAGGTTTCCGATGGCGCCCGTACGGTGTCCTCTAAGACAGCAACTATTGCGGTTCCCGGCACCCAGACCAGCGAATTGGCCATTGTAAGCCAGCCCACCTCCTATGTAGGTGCATTGAACAGCACTGCCACCTTCACAGTGGAGGCTTCGGGCGAAGGCCTGACCTATCAGTGGTACTACTCCAAGAACGGCGGTAAGAGCTTCGTAAAATCTACGCTACCTGGCGCGGATACCGCTACGGTGGCTGCGGTTCTGAAGCAGGTCCGGGACGGCCAGATGTACAAGTGCGTGGTGACCGACATCAACGGAAATACCGTGGAGTCGAACATTGTGACGCTCAGCGTGACGGTTCCCGCTGTGAAGCTGGCCATCACCAGCAATCCCGAGAACTTTACCGGCGCAGTGGGCCAGACGGCTACCTTCGCGATAGAGGCAACCGGCGAAGGCCTGACCTACCAGTGGTATTACTCCAACAATGGCGGGTTGAGCTTTGTCAAGTCTACCATGCCCGGAGCGACCACCAACACTTTGACCGTTGCCTACAAAGCGTTCCGCGCTGGCCAGCAGTATAAGTGCGTGGTCACCGATGTCAGCGGCAATACGGTGGAATCTGCCGTTGCTACGCTTGGCACAAAGTAAATTTAACGCAAATACAAAGTCCAATGCAAACGAGGCGGGCCATACGGCCCGCCTCAACGTTTTGAAGAAGAGTTTTTGCTTTTCTAGAAAATGAAAAGCAAAGAGAATGGGAAGTTGCACGAAGCTTGCACGAAAAACTTCACAAAATGAACAAAAGAACCTTGTGCAAAATATGGAAATTTTACAGATTGTGAAATCCAGATGTATTTCGGCATTGAAAAAAGACCTGTAGATGTGGTATGATTGCTGTATCTTAATATACATGGGAAACCATGCCATTTTTTGAGGGTTGAGACAAAGGAGGATCGGCCCATCATAAAAAGGAGGAAACAAGATGAAAGCCAAGCTGAAGGGGATTGCGCTGCTGTGCGTCATTGTTATGGCGCTGCAAATTTTTGCGGTTCCTGTATGGGCGGAGAGTACTTCGGACGCGCCGGAAATTGTGACCCAGCCTACATCTTACGAAGGTGCAATTGGTTCTACCGCCATCATTACGGTGGAAGCGACTGGCGAGGGCCTGCGCTACCAGTGGTACTACTCCAACGACAACGGACGGACTTGGTCTATCTCCAAGCTGGAGGGTAACGATACCGCTACGGTGTATGTGCAGGTAAAAGCATTCCGTGACGGTCAGCAATATAAATGTGTGATCACCGACGCCAATGGCAAGACAGTGGACACCGAGGTTGTAACTGTGACCGTTCAGCGTGTCGCCCTGGCGATCGTCAAAGAACCTGAAAACTATGTCGGCCCCGTTGGCACGACTGCGACCTTCCATGTGGAAGCGGTGGGCGAGGGCCTGACCTACCAGTGGTATTTCTCCAACAACAATGGGCGGACCTGGTCTGTTTCCACCTTGGAGGGCAACGATACCGCTACGGTGTATGTACCGGTGAAAACGTTCCGCGACGGCCAGCAGTACCAGTGCGTGATCACCGATAATCGCGGCAAGACGGTGAGCACGGAGATTGTGGCATTGACCATTCAAGATGTTGCGCTGATGATCATCACGGAACCCGAAGACTATACCGGCGCCGTTGGCACCACTGCGACTTTTAGCGTGGAGGCTGTGGGCAGCGGTTTGCGCTATCAGTGGTATTACTCTAGCAACGATGGTAAGACCTGGAGTCTGTCCACCATGGATGGGGCGACTACAAGCCAGGTAAGCGTGCTCTACAAAGCGTTCCGTGCTGGTCAGCAGTATAAGTGTGTGGTGAAAGACAGCGCTGGCAATACGGTAGAGTCTGCCGTTGCCATTCTGGGTGGCCAAAAAACCCAGGCAAATGTGGAAATCACCGATGCCAGAATTAAGAGCGTCAGCAACGGCACTGTCGTTGACGGTGAGGGTGTGAAGGTTGATTCTACCGCCAATCCCTCCGATGTCTACTATCCTGCTTCCGTGAGTGCGGACAAGCTGTCTGCTACCTTTGGCAATGTGAGCATGACGCTGCCTGGCGCTTGGGCGGAATTCTCTGTTACCCTGACCAACAACGGCACTGCCAACGCAAACCTAAGTGATTGCATTCTGGAAGCGACTGGCGTGAACGATGTGATCGTTATGAGCATGCCCGATCTGACCGGCGTGGTGCTGACCCCTGGCGATTCCTGCATGGTTACCTTTGTGGCCCAGGTTCCCGCAGAGTATTCTGCGCCGACGCTGGATGCCCAGGGCACCATCAGCGTGCACCTGATCTTTACCTAATCTACTTTTGTGAATTTTATGTCCATCCCCCTGCCTCGGCTGAGGCAGGGGGAATTTCTGCCCCAAGGCGGCATTTTTCAGCCCTGTTACAAAGATTTTGGTCCCCTTTGCTACTTGTCAATCATTGCTTCGCCCCACAAAGAATTTGGGAGCGCTGGAGAGAAAAGGTAGAGGGATCCTCTGGGGTTGGGTAAATTATACAAAAAGGCGAGGACAAAATGTGCAAAGAGTAGAAAACATACTAAATACTAAAGTTGAGCTATTAAAATCTTGCATAATTGCCTGAATGTGATTAGAGTTAATTCAATAAAAACATAAAAAAGGAAATTTTATCCAGTTCTAGGACGCAGAGGTGTTCCTTTTTCGTGTTTTTATTCCAGGCCGGCCCATGTAAAATGGGAGGTGGCCACCAATGGTCCAAATGGCACGGTTTCAAAAAGAAGGCGAAGCCGTGGTGTTTTGCCGGTTGCCAGCGGACGAAACGTGATTCATGCGAAAAAAAGGAGGAACATCATGAAAGCAAATGGAAAAAAACTGCTTGCCCTACTGCTATGCCTTGCGCTTTGCTTGGGCCTGCTTCCCAGCGCTGTTTTGGCAACGCCTGCGGGACAAGCAGAGCCTGTCAAGGTCGCCTGTGTCGGCGATAGCATTACCTATGGGCATAATCCGGCAAGTCCTTCCGGTATGCCGAGAATTACAGAAAACTGGGCGAAGCTTTTGGGCGACGCCCTGGGTTCTGGATACGCCGTGTCCAATTTTGGCAAAAGCGGCGCGACCCTGATGAAAGCGGGCGACGATTCCTATTGGAAGCTGCCCCATTTCACCAACAGCAAAGAACTCCAGCCGGATATCGTCATTATCATGCTGGGCACCAACGATTCCAAGCCCCAGAATTGGGACAAAAAGGATCAGTTTGTGGCCGACGCCAAGGCGCTGATTGAAGAGTATCAGAACCTGGCGTCTAAGCCTGAGGTTTATGTGGCCACCAGCGCCACGGTTTATAACGACGGCGCATTTAGCATTGTTCCCGCTGTGGTCTCTGACGAGATTGCTCCCCTGCAAAAGCAGGTGGCGCAGGAGATGGGCTGCAAGGTCATCGATGTGAATGCTGCGACCAAAAATATGGCGCAGAACTTCCCGGACAATGTCCATCCCAACGAAGCCGGTCACAAGGTGATTGCCGATACGGTATACGCCGCACTGACCGGGACGGAAGTTCCCGAACCGGAGACGCCCATTTTTGAGGACACCTCCTACTCCTTCGCGGAGCGTGCGGCTGACCTGGTTGCCCGTATGAGCGTAGCCCAAAAGGGCTCCCAGATGGTCAGTAACAACGCTGCCGCCATCGCTGCGGCGGACCTGGGCGGCGGCGCTCTGGATGTACCCGCCACCAAGGGCCTGAGCCAGTACACCTGGTGGAGCGAATGTCTGCACGGCTACAGCCATGGCAGCGGCGCGACCAACTCCACCTCCTATCCCCAGAGCTTGACTGCCGGCTCGACCTGGAATCCTCAGCTGTATTATCAGGAAGCGCTTCAGATCTCGGATGAGATTCGGGAGCGCACCGGGAAAAACAGCCTGGGCAACGCCATCAACCTGAACTACTACTCTCCCACGATCAACATGCAGCGCGATCCCCGCTGGGGCCGCAACGAGGAGTCCTATTCGGAGGATCCCCTGCTGGTGGCCACCATGGGCACACAGTTTGTCCTGGGCGTAGAGGGTAAGAACCAGGATGGCACCATGATCGATCCCAACGGCTACTACAGAGCCCATGCTACGGTCAAGCACTATACCGCCAACAACTCCGAGCGCAACCGTCTGGATGGCGGTGCGGATACGGATCTGCGGGCGCTACGAGAGTACTACACCGCGCCGTACCGCGATGTGATTCAGGCGGCAGACGTCTCCTCTGTGATGACTGCCTACAGCACCCTCAATGGGGAGCCTTGCTCCTTCAGCTCCTATCTGATGGACACCCTGCTGCGTCAGGTCTTTGGCTTTAGCGGCTTTGTCACCTCCGACTGTGACTCCGCGTCTACCATCGCAAGACATCACTATGTGAACCCCTTCACCGGTGAAATTCTGACCAACATCGAGCAGATGTCCGGCGCGCTGGCCCATGGCGAGGATCTGGAGTGCAGCGGCGGCTACAACAGCAATGTAGGCACCTATGCCACCCTGGCCAACGCTATGGTTGCCGCTGGTGTACAGACCGACAAGGGCATCTTCACCGAGAATTCTATGGATATCTCGTTGCACCGTCTGATGACCGCCCGCATCTCCACCGGCGAATTGGACGACAATCTGGATCTGACCGCCCAGGCCAATGCGCGGATTGCCGCACAGCAGGCCGCCACCGACAGCGGCGTTTACAACCAGACCGCAGAGCGTCTGGCCATCAACGACGCAGTGGTAGAGGAAGGCGTGGTCTTGCTGAAAAACGAGAACAGCATCCTTCCGCTCCAGGTTGGCGCCGGCGCTTACCATGTGGCCATTGTGGGCGATTGGCAGACCAATATGTATCTGGGCGTATATTCTGCGGGTCAGAATGACGCTTCCAACCAGATCAACATCCAGAAGGGCATTGTGGACGCGCTGACTGCGGTCAACTCCAACGTGACCTTCACCTACATTACCTCCAACAACCTGACCGAGAGCGACCAGGCTGCCATCGCGGCTGCCGACGCCGCCATCGTGGTCACCGGTACCAACAGCAATTATTCCGCAGAGGACCGGGACCGTACCTCGATCATCCTGCCCAACAATCAGGATAAGCTGATCAGCCAGGTTGGCAAGCTGAATGAGAACACCGTCGCCATCATGGAGACCTGCGGTCCCATGCAGGTTACCACGTTTGAGAACGACGTCAAGGCCATCCTGTGGTCCAGCTACGGCGGCATCCACAAGGGTGTTGGCTTCGGTAAGATCATCAGCGGCGCCGTGAACCCCTCCGGCAAGCTGACTTCCACTTGGCATCAGAACGTCAACGACAGCGGCGTGTCTGATATTCCCAGCATCTACAATTATAATCTGTACAACACTGACGGTGACTCCGGCCGTACCTACATGTACTACAACGGCAAGACCCCCGTCTCCTACCCGTTTGGCTATGGCCTGAGCTACACCACCTTCGAATA
>CAOJND010000076.1 GCA_948439445.1 uncultured Eubacteriales bacterium
TCCTGCAATTCCTTGTACCGCTGCAAAATCTGCTGCACGGAACGGGCGGTTTCGTAGTGCTCCCGGCCCAAAATCTCCGGGGACAGGATCCGGGAGGTGGAGCTAAGAGGATCCACTGCCGGATAAATACCCAGAGAAGCAATGCTCCGGTCCAGCGCCGGGGTGGCGTCCAGATGGGCGAAGGTGGTGGCGGGAGCGGGGTCTGTGTAGTCGTCGGCGGGCACATATACCGCCTGGACGGAGGTAATGGAACCGTTTTTGGTGGAGGTGATTCGCTCTTGCAAGGCGCCCATCTCTGTGGCCAGGGTGGGCTGATAGCCCACGGCGGAGGGCATACGGCCCAGCAGCGCGGAAACCTCAGAACCGGCCTGGGTAAACCGGAAGATATTGTCAATAAACAGCAGAACGTCCTGGTGCTTTACATCTCGGAAATATTCTGCCATGGTCAGACCGGAAAGGCCCACCCGCATACGGGCTCCGGGCGGCTCGTTCATCTGACCATAGACCATGGCGGTCTTTTTGATAACGCCGGACTCGGTCATTTCCCGGTACAGGTCATTGCCCTCACGAGTCCGCTCGCCAACGCCGGTGAATACGGAAATGCCGCCATGGGCCTTGGCCACGTTGTTGATCAATTCCATGATCAACACAGTTTTACCAACGCCGGCGCCGCCAAACAGGCCGATTTTACCGCCTTTGGAATAGGGGCAGATCAGATCTACGACCTTAATGCCGGTTTCCAGAATGACGGAATCCGTCGCCTGCTCGTCATAAGAGGGGACGCTGCGGTGAATGGGCCAACGCTCCTTGGTTTTGATGGGCTTGCCATTGTCGATCGGCTGGCCCAGTAGATTGAAAACCCGGCCCAGGCATTGCTCCCCAACGGGCACCGTGATGGGAGCGCCAGTATCGATGGCCTGGATGCCGCGCTGGAGACCATCGGTAGAACCCATGGCAATACAACGCACCACATTATCGCCAATATGCTGGGCGACCTCCGCCACAATGGTTTTGCCGTCGTGGGGGATCTCAATGGCGGTGAGCAGCTGGGGAAGCCGGTCGTCCGAGAAACGAATGTCCAGAACAGGGCCCACAATCTGGGTCACAGTTCCGATATTTTTAGCCATTGGGGTCAACTCCTTGTGTGAGAATCAGGCTTCTGCGCCTGCGACAATTTCAGTGATCTCCTGGGTAATCGCGGCCTGACGGGCGCGGTTAAACCGCAGGCTCAAATCGGCAATCATATCCTCCGCGTTGGAGGTGGCGGAGTCCATAGCGGTACGGCGGGCAGCGTGTTCTGCCGCCTGGCTTTCGCACAGCGCGCCATAGAGGATACCGCCTAGATACTCCGGAACAATCCGTGCAAAGACCTCCTGATTGCTTGGCTCGTATAACAAATCGGATTCCTTCGGCGCGGCACTGGTTTGCTCTCGGAGCAAGGGCAGCAGCCGGAGTGTGGCCGGGGTCTGGGATAGGACGGAGACAAAGTTCGTATAAGCCACATGGATCTCATCATACTGGCCATCCAGATAGGCGCTGGACAGGGACTTTGCAATGGAGAAGCAATCACCGATGGAGATTTCGCCGGCCTCCTGATATTGCTGGGTCAACAGAGGGACTTCCCTTGCACGAAAGAAATCCACCGCTTTTTTGCCAATGGGCAAAACGGTAGCATCTTTTCCAGCCATCTGGGCCTGGGCCAGCTTGAGGATGTTGCTGTTGTAGCCGCCGGCCAGACCACGGTCGCCGGCGATGACCACATATAAAACCCGGTTACCCTCCCGTTTGGTCAAGTAGGGAGACTCCAGATCCCGGGTACAATCCACGATGTCATTTACCGTGGCATAGAGAATCTCAAAGTAGGGCCGGGAAGCCAAAACCCGGTTTTGGGCGCGACGGAGCTTGGAGGCGGCCACCATCTCCATGGCCTTGGTAATCTGCTTGGTACTCTCCATGCTCTTGATGCGATTTTTGATGTCCTTGGTGGACACACCAGCCATGGGTCACGCACCTCCCGTCAATTGGCCTGCCGGAATCTGGCAAGCAATTCGGTCAAGGCGGCTTTCAGCGCTTCTTCGGTGTCCGGCTCCAGCTTGCCGGTATCCCGGATGGGCTTTAGCACCTCAGGGTGCTGGTTTTCCAGGAATTCCTGTAGCTGCTGCTCGAATTCCGGAATCTGCGAAACGGCCAGATCCTTTAAATAGCCGTTGGTTACAGCGTAGAGAATACAGACCTGATGGGCGACCTCTACCGGCGCGTTGTTTTTCTGCTTCAGCACTTCCACAATCCGCTCACCCAAGGCCAGACGGGACTTGGTATCCGCGTCCAGATCGGAGCCGAACTGGGCAAAGCTTTGCAGCTCCCGGTACTGGGAGTAGAGCAGCTTCAAAGAGCCAGAGACCTTTTTCATCGCCTTAATCTGTGCGGCGCCGCCCACACGGGACACGGAAATACCGGGATTCACAGCGGGCATAACGCCGGCGTTGAACAGCTCGGATTCCAGGAAGATCTGGCCATCGGTGATGGAGATCACGTTGGTGGGAATGTAGGCGGACACGTCGCCGGCCTGGGTTTCGATAATGGGCAGCGCGGTCAGACTGCCGCCGCCTTTTTTGGGGGACAGATGGGCCGCCCGCTCCAAAAGACGGGAGTGGAGGTAGAATACATCGCCAGGGTAGGCCTCCCGTCCGGGGGGACGGCGAATCAACAGGGAGATGGCGCGATAGGCCACGGCGTGCTTACTCAGATCGTCGTAGATCACCAGCACGTCTTTTCCCTTGTTCATAAAATACTCGCCCATGGTACAACCGGTGTAGGGGGCGATATACTGCATAGGCGCCAGTTCCGAGGCGGTGGCGGAGACCACAATGGTGTAGGCCATCGCGCCGCCCAGGGTCAGGTTATTTACAATCTGGGCCACGGTGGACTGCTTCTGGCCAATGGCCACATAGATACAGATCACATCCTTGCCCTTTTGGTTCAGAATGGTATCTGTAGCAATGGTGGTTTTACCGGTCTGCCGGTCACCGATGATCAACTCGCGCTGGCCGCGGCCGATGGGGATCATGGAATCGATGGCCTTGATGCCAGTTTGCAAAGGCTTGTTTACCGGTTCCCGATCGATGATACCGGGGGCGGGAGACTCGATGGGCTGGTAGGAGGCTGCTTGGATCGCGCCCTTTCCATCCACCGGCGTGCCCAGGGCGTTTACCACCCGGCCAATCAGATTTTCACCCACCGGCACGGATACCACTTTACCTGTGCGCTTGACCACATCGCCCTCTTTGATGCCATTGTCATTGCCCAAAACCACCAGAGAAACGGTATCCTCTTCCAGATTTTGGGCCATGCCATAGGCGCCGTTGGGGAATTCCACCAGTTCGCCGGCCATACACTTATCCAGGCCGGAAACCCGGGCAATGCCATCGCCAACCAGAATGACCACGCCGGTTTCGCTGGATTCCAGTTTATTTTCGTAGTTCTTAATTTGACTACGGATGATTTTTGTGATTTCTTCGGGTTTCAGTTCCATACTGTACCTGCTTTCTCAATCAGAGTACGGTGTTTTTCAGGAGGCTGCCAATGGCCTCCAACCGGTGCTGCACCGTGTCGTCCAGACGTTTGCCGTCGAAGTCCAGACGAATCCCGCCCAAAACCTGGGGATCCACCTTACAATTCAGCTCGATGGTCTTTCCCGTTACTTGGGACAGCTTGTTTTTCAGCTTTTTTTGCATGGCCTCCGCCAGGGGAACTGCCGTGACAGCTTGTACGGGCAGAATGCCATGATCCTGGTAAAATTGCGCACGATAGGCGTCGCAGCAGGAGGAAAACTCCCGCATATAACCATTTTCTGTCAGAAGCTTCATCAAGTTCAACACGTATTGCTGAATCTTGCCACGGAAGCTATTGTCGAGCACCTGACAGCGCTCCTGCTTGGGAATATTTGGCGCGCAGAGTAGGCGCAAAAAACCCCGCTCCTGCTGGAAGATTGTGTGCAAGGCGGTCAAGTCTGATAAAACCGCCTCTGTTATACGTTCCTCACGGGCGAGGGAATATAGTGCCTCGCCATACACTCTTCCGACCTGGGTCATTTTTGCTTCCCTAGCTGATCGATGAACTGGGAGATCATACGATCCTGATCCGCGCCGCGTAACTGCCGCTCTACTACCTTCTCTGCAATGGCAACGGCCATGCCAGAGATTTCATTTTTGGCGTCGTTGATGGCCTTTTTCTTCTCCAGGGCGATATCGGCAGCGGCTTTGGACCGCATAGCCTCGGCGTCCTTGGTTGCCTGGCGCAGAATTTCCTCTTCCCGGCTCTGTCCCCGGGCGACGGCTTCTTTTACGATCTGTTCGCCGGTCTGCTGCGCGGTGGCCAGCTTCTGCTTGTACTCCGCCTCCATGGCCTCGGCCTGGGTTTTTGCATCGCCGGCTTGCTGGAACATGGTATCGATTTCCTTCTGCCGGTCGTCGATCATCTTGGTCACGGGTTTAAAAAGGAATTTTTTAAGCACCACGAAGACGATAATCATATTGACCAGCGTGAACAGAACTGTCCATTGATCGATGCCAATAAAGCTTTCATATTGTGGCATACCGCGTCACTCCTCTCGCTTTGTATGCAAAAAGGGGCTTAGTGAACCACGAACAGCAGCAGAATAGCGATAACCAGGGAATAGATACCGGTTGTCTCTGCAACACCACAGCCGATAAGCATGTTCAGACGCAGGGCGTTGATAGATTCGGGCTGGCGAGCCATACCTTCCAGCGCCTTGCCGACGGCGTTACCTTCGCCAATTGCGGGGCCAATTGCACCGATGCCCATACATAGGCCGGCGCCCAAAGCACATGCCGCTCTTACGATTGCTTCTTCCATAATTGAGTCCTCCTAAAAATGTGTAATTATTGATGACAAAATATGCCAGGATTGACTAAAGTTACGCAGCCACTTCCTCAGGCGCGGGGCAGGCATTGCTGATATAGATCATGGACAGCAGGCTAAATACGAATGCCTGAATCAGCCCGGAGAATAGATCGAAATACAAAGACAGAACCGCCGGCAGGCCTACCTGCAAAATGGGGATATCTGGCAGGATGCCGGTGGCGTCTAGCACAGAGGCAACGCCAACCCCTAGGCAGACCACTGCCAGAACCAGCATAGCCTTGCTGGGATGGGTTTTCCGCCGGAACAGCAAAAATACACCCAGGGCCAGCAGCACGATGCCGCCAATGACACCGCCCAAGCCCACCAGAGACAAAATCGCCGTGGAGGCGCCGGCCAAGGCCCAATAGATCATGGCGGTGATGACGCTACCGCCTACCACATTGCCGAAATGACGGAAAGCCAAACTCACCGGCTGCGCCAACTCCGAGATCACATTCATGGGGGTCATGATGGCAATTGGATCTGTAAATCCCTTCAGCCAGCCGCCAAGCCCAAAATTGCGAATGCTGTGGTACCAACACAAAACGCTGGTCATCAAAGCCCAAGTTGCGGTGGTGCTTAAATCTGAGGTGGTAGAACGGAAAAAGCCGGTCATACCAATCAGCGAACCCAACAGGGAGGATAGAAACAGCGACCCAATATAGGGCGTCCAGTGGACATTATGCGCTCCCATGGCATCGCTGACCAGTTGCCGCAGGGCACAAACGGCTTTCTCTGTCAGAACTTGGGGACCTGTAGGCCGCTTCTGCAGATTCCGCCCCAGCAAAATACCGACGGTACACAGAATCAGCATGACAAGAAAAGAGGAGACAGCGGTCTGTGTGATGGTAATCCCAATCCCTGGAATTGTAAAATAGATCTGCGGGCCGTTTACATTCATGTGGAATCACCTTTCTTACGGAAAAATTCGCCAATGGTTAACAATGGGCGGACAAATAGCAGGGGCAAAACCAACGCCAAAACATTTACAGATCCGCTTTTGGCGGTCAACACCAAAACAAGCAGTAGAAGTAGATAACGCAGCATCATGGAAAGCGTCATAGAGCCTTGGGCGCCTTTTACATCCTGCTGGGAGGCTTTGGCGGAAGCGATTGCCACGCCTACCGCTGTTAAGGCAAAATTTCCCAGGGCCAAAGCGCCGCCAATCACACCGCCCAGCACCGCTTGTTGGTCCAGCCGGCCAAGCAGGGCAAAGACGACCAACATCAAGCCTACGCAAACGGCCTCGCCCACGGCTACAATTAGCAGCTCACGCCAGATGGAATTGTTGTCTTTCATAAGGCTTGCCTCCGTGGGGATTTAATCATGGTCATTAAAACTGACGGGAGGCGGTTCGTCCCGCTTTTCTTTGGACAACCGGGTCATGGCGCGAATGGAGGACCGGCCGCCGGCAAAGGCGCTGTAAACGCCCAGAGCCAACCCCACCCAGATCAGCCAGGAGCCTATGGAAAACCGATCGCATAGCCATGCCGCCGCAATAGGAAAGCCGACCAACGGAACGATGATCGACAGGCCGAGCTGGGTAATCCATATGACAAGGGTAAGCTCCTTCATTTAGATATCCCCTTTTAAATCGTGGTTGACACGTTTCAATCAAAAATATGCTCAAACCTAGCAACGATAGCTTACCACGAAACCACCAGAAATGCAAGAGATTTTCTTACTGAATTTGGAATTTTTTGTCTGAGGAAAAAACAGCGTGCCGTAGAAAAGAAAAGGGAAAAGAATTTGGGAAAGGGCTTTCCTTTTGCCGAAAAATATAGTAAACTAATAAGATCAAGAACCGATTCCAGCTTTCACCATAGGATAGTACCAGGAGGTGCTTTCATGGCGGTTTGGGTGTGTCTTGGAGCTTTGGCGGCCTATGGCCTTTTGTGTGCCCTCTGGGCGACACTGGGCTGGCTGCTTTCTGGTGGTGCTGGCGGTGCGACGGTGTGTTTGTGCAGGCCTGGCGGCAGAGAGACTGGTTTTATCCGGCGCTGCCTTTGGCTCCAAGGGCTGGGAATTTTGCGTGGGCCGGTGCTGCTGGTGGACGGAGGCCTTGCGCCCCAGGAGCGGGAGAGCTTGAAGAATTTGGGATCTGGCATAGAATTTTGTGGCCTGGAGGAACTGGCTTCCCGGCTGGAAGTGGAGCGGAGACGACTTGACGGAACAGGAACTTGAGATGGTCCAGGGCGCGGTCAGCGCCGTGGTATTTGCAAATTATGAAAATGGCTATGCCGTCCTCCGTCTTACAGGGGAGGACGGCCAGGCAATTACGGTGGTTGGGACGATTCCCCTGCCTGTGGTGGGGGAGCGGTTACTGGTAACAGGCAGGTGGAGCAGCCACCAGAGCTATGGCCGTCAATTTGAGGCGGAGTTTTTGGAGCGGTTGATGCCCCAGACGGAGATGGAGATTTTGAGCTATCTCTCCTCTCGGGTGGTAAAGGGTATCGGCCCCCGGATGGCGGCCAAGCTGGTGGACCGGTTTGGCGCACAGACTCTGGCAGTAATGGAGCGGGACCCGGAGCGGCTGGCGGAGGTTTCTGGGATTTCTTTGGAAAAAGCCAGGGCGATTGGAATGGCCTACCAGCTTCAGGTGGGGATGCGCCAGGTATTGGAATTTTTTACGGTGCACCACCTTCCAGCGGAGTTGGCTGTGCGGGCGTACAAGCTGTACGGGGAACAGACAGTGGGGCTTTTATATGATAACCCCTATTTGCTGATGGATG
>CAOJND010000077.1 GCA_948439445.1 uncultured Eubacteriales bacterium
AGATCTCTCGATTGGTATAAATTGAGTTGATCATCAAATCCAGCAGCCGCTGGGACTCAGCTTTAAATTGCTGCTTTTCCATAGAATTGGTCACTCCTTTGTGTAGTTAGCACTCCATTCAATCGAGTGCTAATTTATTATAGCCGATTTTTGGAAAATTGCAAGGGCTTCTGAAAAAAATTCTTTGATTATTCATAAATCTGTGGTACACTTTAAAATGGAAAAAGATGTGTATTCGGAAGCTTTTCCGGTACGCCGCGAATTATCAAAACAGGAGCGAGAGACGAGTTATGATTACAGTCAACAATCTTGGTATGCAGTTCGGCGGGCAATGGCTGTTCCAGCGCGTGGATCTGCAATTTTTAGGCGGCAACTGCTATGGCATTATCGGCGCCAACGGCGCGGGAAAATCCACCTTCCTTCGGATCCTCTGCGGGGAGCTGGACTGCACCACAGGCTCCATCACCATCGCCCCCAATGTGCGGATGTCGGTGCTGAAGCAAAACCAAAACGCCTATGATACTTATTCGGTAATGGATACGGTGATCATGGGCAACCAGCATCTATATGATGTGATGAAGGAAAAAGACGCCATTTACGAAAAGCCGGATTTCACCGACGAGGACGGTATGCGCGCCTCCGAGTTGGAGGTGGAATTTGCGGAGATGGGCGGCTGGGAGGCTGAATCCGACGCTTCCCGGATTCTCCAGGGCCTGGGCGTTCCCACGGAAAATCACTACGATCTCATGGCCGATACGGATCCGCGCCTGAAGGTGAAGGTGCTGCTGGCCCAGGCGCTGTTTGGCAATCCGGACATTGTAATGCTGGACGAGCCAACCAACAACCTGGATATCGAGTCTATCAACTGGCTGGAGGACTTTTTGCTGGATTTTCCCGGCATGGTGATCGCCGTGTCCCATGACCGGCACTTTCTGAACACCGTCTGCACCCACATTGTGGATATCGATTATGGTAAAATTAAGATGTATGTGGGCAACTACGACTTCTGGTATGAATCCAGCCAGATGGTGCAGGCGATGCTGCGCAATAAGAACAAGCGCAATCAAGAAAAAATTGAGGAATTGCAGCTGTTTATCCAGCGCTTTGCCGCCAACAAGTCGAAGAGCAAGCAGGCCACTGCCCGCCGCCGTCTGCTGGACAAGCTGACTGTAGAGGAGATGCCCGCCTCCACCCGCCGGTACCCCTTTGTGGGCTTCCAGCCGGAACGGGAACTGGGCAAGGATATCCTGACGGTCAAGGATGTTTCCGTGACCATGGATGGGGTCAAGCTGTTGGATCAGGTCTATTTTTCCGTGGGACGAACGGATAAAATCGCCTTTGTGGGCGAAAACGAGCTGGCGCAAACCGCTCTGTTCCAGGTTTTAATGGGCGAGCTGGAGCCGGACGAAGGCTCTATCAAGTGGGGCGTATCCACCGCCCGAAGCTATCTGCCCAAAGACAACGCGGCGTTTTTTGACGGCAATCAGGAGGAGCTGGTGGACTGGCTGCGGCAATATTCGGCCAAAAAAGACGACGTGTACCTGCGGGGCTTCCTGGGCCGGATGCTGTTCTCCGGGGAGGATGCCTTTAAGCCGGTAAACGTGCTGTCCGGCGGTGAACGAGTCCGCTGTATGCTCTCGAAAATGATGCTCTCCGGGGCCAATGTGGTGCTGTTGGACCAGCCCACCAACCATCTGGATATGGAATCCATTCAGGCTGTGAACAAAGGACTGATCGCCTTCCCCGGCGTGGTGCTCTTGGCCAGTCACGACCATGAAATGCTGTCCTCGGTCTGTAACCGGGTGATTGCCTTTCAGCCGGACGGCACCATTGTAGACCGGTATGGCACCTATGACGAGTATCTAGCTTGGGTTGAGCAGCAGAAGGGAAGATAATTCTATGGAAAAGATTTTGGATATTATTTCGGCCAAGGTCTCTCAGGCCTTTGCCCAGGCGGGTTATGACGCCGCCTACGGCCGGGTCACCGTCTCCAACCGGCCAGACCTGTGCGAATTTCAGTGTAACGGCGCTTTGGCCGCCGCAAAGGCGTTCCACTGCGCCCCTATGCAAATTGCCCAGGCTGTGGCGGAGAAGCTGTCACCGGAGGATTTTGAATTGGCCGAGGCAGTCAAGCCGGGTTTTTTAAATCTGCGGCTGTGCGGGTCGTTTTTGCAGCACTATCTACAGGCTATGGCCACCACGCCGGACTACGGCGTGGAAAAACTGGGGCAGGGGAAGACCGTGGTTGTGGACTATGGCGGTCCAAATGTGGCCAAGCCCCTGCACATCGGCCACCTGCGCTCCGCCATCATTGGCGAGAGTATGAAACGAATCTACCGCTTTTTCGGATATCACGCCATTGGGGACATCCACCTGGGCGACTGGGGTTTGCAAATGGGGTTGATTGTGGCAGGCCTGCGGGAACAACAGCCAGAGCTTTGCTATTTTGATCACGATTATGTAGGCCCATATCCGGAGGAAGCGCCCTTTACCCTGGCGGAACTGGAACAGATCTACCCCGCCGCCTCTGCTCGCAAAAATGTGGATCCAGCCTTTGCCGAAGCAGCCCACCAGGCCACCTATGAGCTGCAAAA
Organism: uncultured Eubacteriales bacterium; assembly: GCA_948439445.1. Lineage (GTDB taxonomy): Bacteria > Bacillota > Clostridia > Oscillospirales > Oscillospiraceae > Faecousia. The sequence goes on from CAOJND010000077.1 coordinate 2,595, forward strand.
TGGCCGGCCTGGCTACCGGGCGATCTGGCGGCACATCATGCGGGTTTCCCTGGCGGATATTCGGAAAATCTATGATAATTTGGACGTCCACTTCGAGTCCTGGCTGGGAGAGAGCGATGCCGATCCCTTTATCCCAGACATGATTGCCAGGCTGAAGGCCCAGGGCAGCGCTGTGGAAAGCGAAGGCGCGCTGGTCTTCCCGGTGGCCCAGGAGGGGGACAAAAAGGAGATGCCTCCCTGCATCCTCATCAAGTCCGACGGCGCTGTGCTGTACGATACCACAGAGCTGGCGACCATGGTCCAGCGAATGCAAGATTTTAGCCCTGATAAAATCCTGTATTTGGCGGACAAACGGCAGAGCCTGCACTTTGAGCAGGTGTTCCGGGCCGCCCGCAAATCCGGTATCGTGCCGGAGACGGTGGATATGGAATTTCTGGGCTTTGGCACCATGAACGGCGCCGACGGCAAACCCTTTAAAACCCGGGACGGAGGGGTCATGCGCCTGGAGCAGCTGATTGCTGACATCATGGATTTTGTACGAAAAAAAGTGGTGGAAAATCAGATTGTGCCGCCAGAGCAGGTGGAGCAGACTGCAAAGCAGATCGCCATGGCGGCTTTAAAATATGGAGATCTGAGCAACCAACCCACAAAAGACTATATTTTTGATCTGGATCGTTTTGCCGCGTTCGAGGGCAACACCGGCCCATACATCCTGTATACCGTGGTCCGGATTAAATCCATCCTGGCAAAATACGGCGCTTGGCAAAATCTGTCCATTCAGGCTCCGGAGAGTCAGAGTGAGAAAGAGCTGATGCTGGCCATCACCAAGCTGGCCGGTAACCTAGAAACCGCGCTTCGCACCTCTTCGCCCAATGTGATCTGTTCGTATATCTACGAACTGGCAGGCTGCGTGAACAAATTTTATCACGAGACACGGATCCTGGGAGAGGAGAACAAAGACCGGCAGGCAGGTTATATCGCTTTGATTGCCCTGGCCAAGGACATTCTGGAAACCTGTATTTCCCTGTTGGGCTTCTCCGCGCCGGAGCGGATGTAACCAGGTTTTGCCAGGCGGTATTTTCAGCATTCTGCGCAGAATAAAGGAGGCGTCTCACATGAATTGTAGCTTTCCCGAATTGAAAAAAAATCTTGGCTTTGGATTTATGCGTCTTCCCATCAAGGATGGTCAGGTAGATCTTGATCTGGGCAAGCAGATGGTAGATGCGTTTTTAGAGGCTGGATTTAACTACTTTGACACCGCCCATGGATATTTGGAGGGAAAAAGCGAGACAGCCCTGCGGGCCTGTCTCACCAGCCGGTACCCCCGGGAGCGGTATGTACTGGCCAACAAGCTAACCGACACATTTTTCAAAACCCAGGCAGATATTCGTCCATTTTTCCAGCAGCAGTTGGAAAATTGCGGTGTGGATTATTTTGATTTCTATCTTATGCATTCCCAGTGTGCCAAGAACTTTCAGCATTTTCAAGACTGCCGCGCCTATGAAACCGCTTTTGCCCTGAAAGCAGAGGGGAAGGTGCGCCATGTTGGAATCTCCTTCCACGACACCCCCCAGGTGTTGGAGCAGATATTGACGCAATACCCCCAAATTGAGGTGGTACAGATTCAGTTCAACTACCTGGACTATGAGGATCCTGCGGTACAGAGCCGGGCAGTATACGAAGTCTGTCGGAAATATCACAAAGACGTCATTATCATGGAGCCGGTAAAGGGCGGCAATCTGGTCAACCTACCGGCGCAGGCAAACGCCATTTTGGAGGCGCTTGACGGCGGTAGCCCCGCCAGTTACGCGATTCGCTTCGCGGCAAGCTTTGATGGCGTGATCATGGTTCTATCCGGTATGAGCAATCTAGAGCAGTTGCTGGACAATACGGGCTATATGAAAAACTTCCAGCCGCTTAACTCCCAGGAGCTAACAGCTATCGAAAAAGTCCAGGAGATTTTCCACCAAATGAACCTGATCCCATGCACCGCCTGCCGGTACTGCATGGCTGGATGCCCAAAAGAAATTGCAATTGCCGATCTGTTCGCCGTTATGAACAGCAAACGGCTCCACCACGACTGGAATGCCGATTATTACTATGAAACGGTACATACGTCCTCCGGCCGGAGGGCGTCGGACTGCATCCAATGCGGCCAATGCGAACAGATTTGCCCCCAGCATTTAAATATCCGGCAGCTACTTGCACAGGTCGCCAAAGAATTTGAAAAAAACGAGCCATCCGCATAGGAGAAATTTTTAATAAAGGCATATTCCAATCCGTGGTGGCACATGACAGGGTGATATTATGTGGATTGCGTTTGCAATCGGCTCCGCGTTATTTGCTGGACTAACCTCCATTCTGGCAAAATGCGGGATTCAAAAAACAAACTCCACTGTGGCTACGGCGATCCGGACTGTTGTGGTGCTCCTATTCTCTTGGATAATGGTATGGATCGTCGGTTCGCAAGGCCAGCTTTTTACCATCGAAGCGAAAACCTTCATCTTTTTAATCCTTTCCGGGTTGGCCACCGGCGCTTCATGGCTTTGTTATTTCAAAGCGCTGCAGCTTGGAGATGTCAACAAGGTCGTGCCCATTGACAAATCCAGCACCATATTGACCATCTTATTGGCACTGATCTTCCTCCACGAGGGGATTAACGTGTTTAATGCCGTTGGCATTGTGCTCATCGGTTTTGGAACCCTTCTGATGATTGAAAAAAAGGACATGCGGCACTCCGATCAAAAAGGCCGAGGTTGGCTATTTTACGCCATTGGCTCTGCCATCTTTGCCAGCTTGACCTCAATTTTGGGAAAAGTCGGCATTTCCGGCATTGAGTCCAATCTTGGAACCGCCATTCGCACTGCAGTGGTGCTGATCCTGTCCTGGGTCATGGTCTTCGTGACCGGCAAACAAGCAACCATAAAGGACATTTCAAAAAAAGAGCTTGCCTTTATCTGCCTCTCCGGTCTAGCCACCGGCGGATCCTGGCTGTGCTACTATAGAGCTTTACAAGACGGGCCGGCTAGCCTGGTAGTACCCATTGATAAGCTGAGTATTCTTGTTACAATTGGCTTTTCTTATGTTGTCTTTCATGAGCGTTTATCAAAAAAATCCGCCCTAGGATTGGCAGCCATTGTAGCTGGAACGCTGGTCATGCTTTTGCCAACCCTGTTGGGATAGCACATGGCAGGATAAAAAGCGAACGCGTTCGAAAATGTTTTTTGATATCATCCCCTTAGCGCAGTCTTAAAAAAGCAGAAAGCTTTTAAGGCTGTGCTAAGGGGATGATTTTATCCGATCAAAAAAAGACCACTTATACATCTCAATAGACCATCTATCGCAAATCTATTGAAAATGGTTTGTACGCCTTTTATAATAGAATGCAAAGGGAGGTGGTTATCATGCAGGTTGAAATAAAAATAGACGCGTCATATCATGAACCGAAAATTATGATTTTCACAGCTTCCATGACAGAGCAAATCCATTCCATCATTCAAAAACTGTCGGAAGAAACGCCTCACATGATCTCTGGTTGCCGAGATGGAAGAATTGCCGTCTTGGATCAAAATGATTTGCTAAAAATTTACGCAAGTAATAGCAAGGTGTTCATAGTGACAAGCGATGGAGAATACACCACAAGACTCCGATTATATGAGGTAGAGCAAAGATTAAACCCAAGTCAATTTGTCCGTATCTCAAATTCTGAAATTATCAATTTGAAAAAGGTAAAAAACTTTGATTTGCGCTTTACCGGAACCATTTGTGTGGAATTAACAGATGGCACTACCACCTATGTCTCTAGAAGATATGTTTCGAAAATCAAGAAATTATTGGAACTATGAGGTGAATGATATGAAAAAGAAAATATTTTTACGCAGTATCTTAGGTTTTCCCCTTGGCGTGGCCATTGGATATTTCATAACAATTGTGGTTTCTCTCATATGGGCAAACGGCTATTATTCTCCGTGCGTGCCTGAATTAATCGAAGCCTTGGGAAGTGAAATCCACGCGGTTTTGTTACAAACTCTTTTATGCGGCATATTGGGTATGGGATTCGCCGCAAGTTCCGTAATCTGGGATATGGAAAATTGGGGGCTTGTAAAACAAACCGGAATCTATTTTTCGATCGCTTCGGTAATGATGATGCCGGTAGCCTATGTTATGTATTGGATGGAGCATAGTGTAAAAGGGGTTTTATGTTATTTTGGTATTTTTATTTCTATTTTCGTTGTAATTTGGGTTGTACAATATGGGATAGCGAAACACAGTGTGAAAAAGCTGAATGAGACGCTGTCTCAAAAACGTGACAGCCATAATACGTAAACAGGTCAAACCTTATCTTTTTGGAGCAAAAAAGTCAGACTGCGAAAGCTGTCAGACGTTACACTTCTCTCCATGGCAGATGCTTTACCCAGCACCTCCCACAGGCCAAAACAGCCTGCGGGAGGTTTCCCTTTGGCAAGTGCGCAAACGTTTTTCAAAGCTCTGAGGGCGGACCTTACGGTCCGCCCTCGTTTACTTTGGTGTACAATGTTTGTAGGAAATTCAGAAGCGTCTCAAACGCTTATTTTGTTCCTACCATTGCTACCGTGGATTCCACCTTGTTGCCGCTGATGTCGGTGACCACGCACTTGTACTGCTGGCCAGCGCGGAACGCCTTGTACAGCACATCCAAGCTCTCGGTATTCGCACCGGGCAGTGTGGACTTGACAAAGCTCTTGCCGCCATTGTTGGAGTAGTACCACTGGTAGGTCAGACCCTCGCCGGTGGCCTCTACTGTGAAGGTGGCAGTCTCGCCTACCTCGCCGGTGAAGCTCTCGGGATTGCTAACAATTGCCAGCTCCTCAGCAGGAACCGTCACTTGCATGGTCACAACCACAGTCTCTACCTTCGCACCGCTGGCATCGGTGACCACACACTTATACTGCTGGCCGTCACGGTAAGCGGACAGCGCCACAGACAGGGTATCGGTGGTAGAGCCAAGCAGCATGGACTTGGCAAAGCTCTTGCCGCCGTTGTTG
>CAOJND010000078.1 GCA_948439445.1 uncultured Eubacteriales bacterium
AATCCAGCCGCCCTTGATGCGGTCTTCCACATCCGCCTGGGAGATGGCACGAGTTCCGTCCGCCGGGTTTTGCTTCATCTCGGGCAGGGCCAGGGTGATTTCCTGATCAGCCACGGTGAACGAGCCCCGAATTTGCTGATAACCCGCTTTGGAGACGATATAGTCGTAGTCCCCGGAAGGCAGCAAATAGGTGCCGTCCACATCGGGATACATTCTGTGCTCCTCACCCAAAATCAGAATCTCAGCACCTTCGGCCAGATTCATGTTTACCGGGTAATCCAGGAAGCCTTCAGACAGATTCAGCGTCTTGTCGGCGTCAATGTATTCCTGGAAGGACTTTTCTGCGCCAGTTTTTTTCGCCACATGGATGGTGTAGTTGCCAGTGGTGACCTGGTAGCTGCCGCTCTCATCGGCGGAAACCAGCACATTGCCTTCCATATTGCGCACTTCCACCGTAGCGCCGGCGGGTACAACCAGTTGGACTGTGTGCAGGCCCAGTCCGGCTTCTTCAATAATTTCCGCCTGGGTCAGCGCCTTGTCGTAGAAGCATGCCTCGTCAATGCTGCCGATAAAGCTCTCCGGCTGCCCGGTGCTATTCCGGCCGCCGATGGTCAGCTTATCCACGTTTGTGAAAATATTGGTACCGGACATCTGTTCCACCAGCAGGCCATTGATGTACATGGACCGGGTGCCCGTTTCCATATCCTGCACCAGCGCCACATGTTCCCACTGTCCAGTGGGTGCCGGGCCGGTAATCTCGCCGGAAGCCTGCGAGGATCCCATGAACAACCGGTTGCCCGTGCTGATCCATAGACCGCTCCAGGGCGTGGTCTCACGGCCCTTCTGGAAAATCGCCTGATAGGTTCCATTGCCCGTGGTCTTGATCCAGCAGGAGAAGGTGTAGGATTCCGTGGAGAAAGCCGGGTCGTTGTCAACCAGAACCTTCTGCTTCCCGGTAAACACCATAGCTTGACCAGTCACGCCTTCCTCCAAGGTGGGAGCGCCGCTGATGACGCCGTCATGGCCGTGGCCGGTCACGTCAGTGACGACACCGTTGGAGATATCCTCAAAGGACCACTTGGCCACCAGGCCCACCCGCTCCTGGGGCGCCACACCGGCCAGGTCCGCAATCTCTTTCTCTTGCAGCGCGGTCTTGTACAGGGCCACCTCGTCCAGTTCACCATGGAAGTACTCGTTCAGGTTGGGCACGCCACCCATGGTGAAAGCGCCGGAGCTGGCGCCGGTTGCGGCGGCTCCAAACGCAGTCAGCTTACCGTTGAGCCAGAACTGCCGGATGCCGTCCTTGCCGTTCTGCACGATGGCGAAGTGCTGCCATTGCTCTTTGACCGCTGTGGAGCCAAAGAGGTTGCTGCTATAATTGTATCTGCCGTCTCCGGCCAACCAAAGACCATAGTAAATATAGCCGTTGCCCTGCCGGATATCCCGGCCCCGCTGAATCGCGGCCTGCCAGTAGTTAGAACCGTCATAGACCTTAATCCAGCCGGCCAGGGTAAAGCTGTCGTCTTTGCCGAAGGAGAACTCGGAGTCGGCTCCATCGGTGTTCTTGGCGGTCAGAAGCGTGTTGCTGCCTTTGGCAAAGGCAACCGCTTTGGACCCGTCCCGATCTGTCTGGACCGCTTCGCCCAGGGTTACAACAGCGTCATGTCCATTGCCGCTCTTGTCCTCAAAATATTGAGAACCATCGGCCCCGGTTTTCAGCTCCTCAAAGTCCCAGGAGGCCAAGAGGTCTGACTTCTCACTCTGCGGCGTTGCTGCAAGCGCATTGGCTGGCAGACTGAACACCATTGCGAGGACCAGGATAAGCGACATCGTTCTTTTCATTAAATTCATGTAGCGATTCCTCCAATATCATGTGTTTCTTTCAAATGTTTTTATACTGTCGGCAAGCCTGCCAATGGCCGTTGCAAAGCCGGCACCGAACTGTGTTCGTTTCAAACATTCTTACGTACGGTGCAAAATGTTCTTTTTCCACCTCCCCGTTCAGGAATTGCCGGTTCCCTAAAACTCCCGCCGGGCGCCTACCCGTACCTCTTCCAGGAAACGGTCGGTCTCCTCCAGAACAGGCATGGCCGATTGGGCCCCTTGCGCGGTGGTGGATAGGGCGCCTACCGCGTTGGCAAAACGCAGCGCCTCCTCCAACGGCTTTCCATAGGCAATGGCCGCCGCAAAACCCGCATTGAAACTGTCTCCCGCGGCAGTGGTGTCCACGGTATTCACCCGAAATCCGTCTACCACCCGGACGCATTCCCAATCCACATACATACAGCCCCGTCCGCCCAGCTTTGCAATCACCGCCCGGACACCTCGCCGCAGCAAAGACTGGGCCGCCGCAACCACTTGCTCGTCCGTTTCCACTTCCATGCCGGTCAGCAGCGCCAGTTCCGACTTGTTTGGGATGATATAGTCCACACAGGACAACAGCTCGTCCGATACCGCCATAGCCGGGGCAGGATCCAAGATCACGATCTTTTCATGCTGGTGCAGCACCTGCGCTGCGTATTCCACCGTATCCAACGGGATCTCAAACTGCATCAGAAAAATATCATTTTCCAATACCTGGGTTAAAATGCTGCCTACATATTCCCTGCTTACCAGCATATTGGTTCCGCCTACCACGGCGATCCGGTTTTCCCCGTGGCTGTCCACTTCAATCAGGGCGTTGCCGCTGGGGACATCCTTGATTGTCCCAACATACTGATCGTCCACCCTGTTTTTCCGCAGCACTCTGCGGTAATAGCTTCCGTTATCATCGTCTCCCAGCAGGCCTACCATCTGCACCGGGATCTCCAGCTTCGCCGCGGCAACCGCCTGATTGCCGCCCTTTCCGCCGGGATACACCCGCAGGGATTTGGCCAGCACGGTCTCACCGGGACCATGAAACCGGTCAAGCTCCAGGGTTAAATCTACATTGAGGCTGCCAATGACACATATTCTCTTCATCCGTCGCTCCTTTATGGTAGTATTAAACACGACTGGCCGGTTTCTTTTCCACAGCGTCCGTGTCTTTGGTCGCCTTCTTCAGCATCATTCTGCCCTGCACAATCTCCACATAAGCGGCCACGATAATCACCGCGCCGGTGGCGATAAACTGATAGAAAGTATCCATGCCCAGAATGATCAGCCCCACCTTCAAGGCGGAGAATAACAGCGCGCCGATCACCGTACCGAACACATTGCCCCGGCCGCCGGCCATGCTGGCACCGCCAATGGCCGCCGCCGCAATGGCGTCCAGCTCATAGCCCTGGCCTGTGGAAGGGTCTCCGGTGCCCAGACGAGCCACCATGATCAGTCCTGCCAGTGCCGTGCCCAGCATACCGATGCCGTAAATCATAAATTTCGTCCATTCCACCCGGATACCGGACAGCTTGGCCGCCGCCTCATTGCCGCCGATGGCGTACACATGGGTTCCCAGCTTGATCTTTTTCAAAACCACCGTGGCAATCACCGCAAACAGCAGGAAAATCACAACTGCAAAGGTGATTTGGTCGGTGATCTTAAAGTTCAGCACCTGCCGGTATTGTTCCGGCACGTTCAGCACCGGATAGCCCCCCGTAATCACATAGGCGATACCCCGGTAGATCTGCATGGTGCCCATGGTCGCTACAAAGGGCTGTAGCTTCAGCTTGCCGATCAGCAGGCCGTTGATTCCGCCCATCAAAAAGCCCAGCAGTAAGCAGACCACAATCCAGATGGGAATCGGCAGGCCAGCCTTGGCAAGCTGCGCTGCGATACTGGCCGTCAACGCCAGCGCCGCGCCCACCGACAGGTCGATGCCGCCGGTGATGATCACGCAGGTCATGCCAATACCCATCAATCCGTATGTAACCGTCTGGGTGATGATTGTCGCAATATTCGAAGCCGACAGGTAGGATGGCTGCAACGCTGTAAACAATGCGATGGTTACCAACAGCGCAAACAGGGTACTCCACTCTCTGCGGTATTTTCGAAAAAATGCACCCATTTTTTAATCCGTCCTTTCTGACCCGAAGGATTCCGCTCCTTCCGGTCCCACAATTGCATCAAGCGTCAACCGCAAAGCTCAGAACCCGATCCTCGGAAAATTCCTCCCGTTCCAGCTCCGCTGTCACCTGGCCTTCCCGCATGACAATGATCCGGTCACTCATGCCGATCACCTCTGTCAGCTCCGAGGAAACCATGATAATGGCCTTCCCTTCCGCCGCCATGCCCTCCATCAGCCGGTAGATCTCCGCCTTGGCGCCAATGTCAATGCCCTTGGTTGGCTCGTCGAAAATCAGCACCTGGGCGTCTGTGGACATCCACCGGGCCAGCATCACCTTTTGGGCATTGCCGCCGGACAGGCTCATGGTCATCACATCCGGCCGGTTGGGCTTTAAGTTCACCCGGTTGCCCATTTCCAGCGCATTGGCCCGCTTTTTTCCGTTGTGTATGAAGCAGCCGACGCGGAATTTATCCAGACAGGAGATACCGATGTTGTCCTGATTGTCCAGATTGGGAATCACACCCTCTTCCTTTCGGTTCTCCGATAGCAGGGCGATTTTATGCCCAATGGCCTTATTCGGCGAGGAACACGACAGGGGTTTTCCGTTCAATTGCACCGTTCCTCCGGAAATGGGATCCGCGCCAAAGATAGCCCGCATGACCTCCGTCCGGCCAGCGCCGATCAAGCCGAAGAATCCCAGAATCTCTCCTTGGTGCAGCTGGAAGCTCACATCCCGGAAGGCCTGACCACTCAGATTCTGAACATCCAGCACCACCTTATCCATCTCTGCCTGGGAGGGAATGCTCCTGGTGGCAAACATGGCCACGTCTCTGCCCACCATGGCCCGGATCATTTGATCCCGGGTGGCGGTCTTCATGTCCAGGGTGGTAATGTACTTTCCGTCCCGCAGCACCGTGGCCCGGTCGCACAGGGAAAAGATCTCATTCATCTTGTGACTGATGTACAGAATTGTGATCCCTTTTTCATGGAGCTGGCGAATGATGTCAAACAGGACCTCCGCCTCCGCGTCACTTAAAGACGAGGTTGGCTCGTCAAAGGAGATGATCTGCGCGTTGACCTCTAAGGCCTTGGCGATAGAGATCATCTGCTTTTGTCCTGTGGATAGACTGGACATGATATCGGTGGGTTTGATGTCCGCCTTCAGCTTCTGAAGAATCTCCGCCGTCTGCTCATTCATTTTCTTTTTATTCAGAATTCCGAAGCGCCCAGGCTCTTTTCCTGCAAACAGGTTTTCCGCCACGGTCATCTCCGGAATGCTGACAATTTCCTGATGTACAATCGCGATGCCATAGGCGATGGCGTCTGAGGTGCCGGTAAAATTCACCGCTTTCCCATTGATCCGGATTTGTCCGGTGGTGGCCGGCTGTACGCCGTGGAGAATTTTTAGCAGGGTACTTTTCCCAGCGCCATTTTCCCCAATAATCGCGTGGATCTCTCCCTTTTCAATAGAAAAGGACACATCGTCCAAGGCCTTTTGGCCTGGGAATATTTTTGTAATATGATCGAATTCAATGCACTTAGGCACGAGGCACTCCTCCAAATTCATCTGCCTGTCCAAGCAAGCAGCTTCTGCGTCCTCATTTTACGGCAAGTGCATTGGGGAAAGGCGCTTGCTTCTCCCCAATGCACGAAAGGATTAGCCGAAAACCGGAGCGTATTCGTAGCCGAAGATGTCCGCGAAGCTCTGATCGATGTTGGAGCTGTCACGCACGCACTGCGGCGCATAGATGACCTTGGGAACTTCCTGTCCGGCCAGCTTCCGAATCTGGATCTCCACACCGATGGAGCCCATGATATCCGGGAAGAAGTCTACCGTAGCGTCCAGTTCGCCGGCCTTGATGGACTCAATGGCCTCGCTGGTGCCGTCGGTGCCGATTACCACGCAGTCGCTGTTAGCTGCCTTGATGGCTTCCAGGGCGCCCATGGCCATGGTGTCGTTGTTGCAGTAGATACCGGCCAGGTCGGGATGCTGCTGCAGCAGGGTGGCGGTAATGTCGTACGCCTTCTGACGGTCCCAATCGCCGTTTTGAACCGCGACGATCTCAATGCCAGCCTTGTCGCCAAAGTAGTCGTTGAAGCCCTGGGTACGGGCGATGGCGGCGGTAGCCTGGGACAGGCCGGTAATGCAGGCAACCTTGCCGGAGCCGCCGATGGTCTTGTCAATCCACTCGGAAGCGTCATAGCCGGCCTTGTAGTGCCATGCACCAACGGTGGTGCTAGCATGGGGAACAAAGGCGTCCATGACGGTGGTCATGTCGATCCCGGCAGACAGAGCAGCTTCCATACCGGGAACCAGATTGCCGGCGGAGATGCCGGACACCAGAATCGCGTCATAGTGCTTGTTGACCATGTCCATCAGAAGGGTCAACTGACCTTCTTCGTCGGTCTCAGTCTGGGCGCCTCTGACGTCCAGGGTCACGTTGTAGCCGGCATCCTGGAAGAACTTCGCGCCAGCCTCAGCGCCTTCCTTTTCCATGCGCCAGAACTCGTTCTCAAAGGTCTTGGTTGCAAAGCCCAGGGTAATGGCGCCGCTATAAGCGGGAACAGCGCCCAAGCTGTCGCGAATGTCGTTGTACAAAACCGCGTCCTTGTAGAAATCGTAGCCCTGCTCTTCCACATCCGCGCTGGGCAGCTCATTGGTCACAGGCGTGGTATCTTGCGTGTCCACAGGCTCGGTGTCTACAGGGTCGGTGGCTACCGGATCGGTTGCCACAGGAGCGGTGGTGTCGTCAGGCGCTTTGGTTTCAACGGGTTTGGTGTTGTTGTTACAGCCGGCAGACAGAGAGGCCAGCATGGTCAGTGCCAGAAGCATTGCAAAAATCTTTTTCATATGTTTTCCTCCATTATTTTTTTATGAACATGTCAATCCCACTTCTTTGGTTGCATTTCCCTCCTTTCCGGTTCAGTGGAGCGGAATTGTCAGGTTTTACTGGCTCTTACTCCTCCCGAGGTCCCGCAACAGAGGCGCGGACTACCAATTCATGCCGAACCACCACATCTCTGGGCCCGCTCTGGGTAAGTCCCTCAATGCGTTCAAACAGCATCCGAACGCCCTCCTTGGCGAAGATAATACTGTCGTTGGTCACGCTGGTCAGGCTGGGATTGGATACCATGGCATAGGGAATGTTGTCCATTCCAGTCACGGACACCTGTTTTGGAATCGAGATGCCCCGCTCCTGCATAGCTGCCAACAGACCTAACGCGATCTGATCATTGGCACAGCAGATTGCCGTAGGCAGCTTGCTTAGCTTGGAAAAATACCGGCCCGCCTCATACCCGCTGGACTGGGAGAATCCGATCTCAATTACATCCTCCGGTTCTATGGGCAACCCCGCAGCTTCCATCGCCAGCATATAGCCCTTTTTCCGGCTCTCCTCGATCAT
>CAOJND010000079.1 GCA_948439445.1 uncultured Eubacteriales bacterium
TCCTCTCTTGTTTATGGATCCATGTCACCTAGCCAAAGAGCGGCTAGGGTGCCTGTGTAAACGCTTCCTCCAGAAATGGTTGGATCACCTCGGCCATTCTCGCCTGACCAGCTTGGGAGGGATGAAGGCTGTCCCCTTCCCGATAATAAAGGGAGCCGTCTTCTCCACTGATTCCACTTTCGTTGTACAGGTCCAAGCAAGGTACATCATACTGCTGGCACTTGGCCTTGATGGCCTCCGCCCGTAGCTGTCTGGTCAAGACGTCGGTTGGAGACAGGTCCATGAGCACATACATGGGGTTATCCACATGCTCAGAATATCCATTCTTCGTCTGAATCATGGTACAAAATAAAATCGGCTTGTCCGGATAACGCTCCTGAAGTCCGGAAATTAATACATTCAATGCGCCATAGAAGGTCGTGGTATCCGTACTGTCCCACGTCCCTAGAGGCACCTTGTTATCATTTGTGCCGCCCATGACAATTACCGCGTCGGCGGTAGCATCCATCTCGTCAAAGCGATCTACAAAGCCGGAATCCGGTCCACCGTTGGAACCCTCCACCGTGGCCACACAGGCCCCGGAAACCCCGTAGTCGTTAAAAACCGCCCCGGTCTGTTCGGCAATTCGTTCCCACCAATTGGGCCGCTCATAATTGGTAGAAGAAATACTGTCCCCCAGCACATTGATTGTTTTGCCCTGAAGAACGCTCTCCACTGCCGGCGTACTCTCCTCTGTAGGAGCATCCTGGGTAGTCGTCTGCTCTGTGGGATCCTCTTGAGAGGCTGTGGTGGGGTCCGTTACCGTGGACGGCGTTTGGGATGTTCCGTCGAGTACGGTCAACGTCCCGCAGCTCGGTTGCAGAGAATTGGTGCCGGACAGAGCTGTGATTGACTGCGGCTCAAGCTGGATCACCATTGGATCAGCCAGCTCAATACAAAACTGTACCAACAAACTGGGATATTGCGCTTGCCACTGGGATCTGGTCATACCGGAGCCACCGATGTACAGTCGATCGGTACCGCCGTTGCTGGTATTCGCCGCCAGCTTGACGCCGATGTTGGTTTGGTAAGAAATGCCTAGTGAGGTCAAACGGCCGTTCTGATTCTCACCCACCAGATCCCGCAGGGAGCCATCCGTAAAGTCCCAGCCCGGATAGTTCTCCGCGCCCACCATCTCCGCTACCGCTAGATTTAGTAGCAGCCGGGTGATGGTCAGCTGTCCGGTAGTCCAGTCGTATTCCCCTGCGGCAATGGTGTAGGGAAAGTCTACAGTTAAAACGGCGCCATCCTCTTTTCTAGTTAATGTAAGAGAATCGCATCCAGCAATTTTCCGTTGGTTGGTCAAGCTTGCCTGCCCCTCTCCCGCCTGTGTAAAAGGGATCGTGCTAACAAGGTGCAGCGGCTTTGTATCGACAGAGGTATAATTTACCGCACTACCAAGGGGGAATTCCCCACCCATCTCCACCGGCTCTGGCTCCGGCCCACAGGCAGAAAAAAGCAGAAAAAGGGACAGCGCCAACAGCATTGCAACAAACTTTTTCATATTGGAAAACTCCTTTGGCTGAATCAAAACTTGCAGAACAAAAACCACGATTTATTTATTATCATAGCAGAAAATCAGAAATTGTAAAGAAAAAATTCTCAGGATTCCAGAGAGCAGGTCTTTTTTCCTGCCACAAAGTCAGGGAAACCGCGCTTTGTGTGGGTTTTCCTTGCGTATTATGAGAAAATGGGGTATACTTAAAAATATAGATTTTTAGGAGGCCTGAACATGGAACTGAAGGTACTGGCTGTGGGTGATGTGGTGGGTCAGCCCGGGGTGGAGCGGGTATGCCGTTCCCTAGGCCGCCTGAAACGCGCCACCGGCGCTTCGTTTGTCGTGGTCAATGGTGAAAACGCCAGCGGCGTTGGCATGACGCCCAGGCAGGCCCAGGCAATTCTGGACGCTGGGGCGGATGTAATCACCATGGGCAATCATACCTTTGGCCGCCGGGAGCTGATCCATACCCTGGAGGATGAGCCGCGGATCCTGCGCCCGGCCAATCTCGCGCCCCAGACGCCGGGGCGGGGCTGGGGTATCTTCGAAACTGCTATGGGCGATGTGGCCGTGATCGATTTGATCGGCCGCTGTGGAATGGACTATGGCCCGGACAATCCCTTCCTCCTGGTGGAAAAGCTGCTCCGGCAGATCCAAACCAAGCTGATCCTGGTGGAAATCCATGCCGAAGCCACCTCGGAGAAGCTGGCCATGGGCTATATGCTGGACGGCCGGGTCAGCGCAGTCTGGGGGACCCATACCCATGTGCCAACTGCCGACGCCATGCGCCTGCCCAAGGGTACAGGCTACTGCACAGATTTGGGCATGACTGGACCGATGATTTCCATTCTGGGGGTACAGGCCCAACAGTCCATCGCCCGGTTCCGGGGGGATCTCACAGGCCGCTATCAGACTGCGGAGGGACCCACCAAGTTAGAAGCAGTGCTATTTACCGTGGATGTGGAAACCGGTCTGTGTACTGACGTGCGCCGGGCGGATGTGTATGAAGGAGGCGCGCCGTGCTAAAGCTGCTGCACAGCGCCGACTGGCATTTGGACGCGCCGCTGGCCGGACTACCCCCCGCCCAGCGAAACAGCCTGCGTCTTTTTCAGCGAACCATCCCCCAGCGAATTGCGCAGATCTGCCACAAGGAAGGCTGCCAAGCTCTATTGCTGTCCGGGGATCTATTCGACCGTCCTCCCTGCCGGGATACGCTGGAAGCCGTTTGGAAAGCGTTGGGAAGCCTTTCCATTCCGGTGCTGATCGCCCCCGGCAACCACGACTTTTATCAGCAGTCCGGCCCCTACGCGCAAGCCGGTTGGCCGGAAAACGTACATATCTTTACAGCGCCCCAGTTGGAGCCTTTGGTGCTTCCAGAGCTGGACTGTTGCTTTTACGGAGCGGGCTTCCGGAGCATGGACTGCCCCGGTCTTTTGGCCGGATTTCAGGCCCGGGCGGCGCAACGCTACGCCGTTGGCCTGTTTCACGGCGATCCGGCCCAGCGATCCTCCCCCTACAGTCCCATCACAGCGGAGCAGGTGCGAGAATCCGGGCTGGATTATGTCGCCCTGGGGCATTTGCACCAGCGGGGATTTTTTCAGGCAGGGAGCACCCTATGCGCTTGGCCGGGCTGTCCCATGGGCCAGGGGTTTGATGAGACCGGGCCCAAGGGCGTTTTGCTGGTGACCCTAGAAGCCCAGGCCCAGGCGGTTTTCCTTCCACTCGGTCTGCCGGAATTTCACGATTGGACGCTGGATGTCCGGCAAAATCCGCTGGCGGAGATCGAGCGCAAGCTAAATGCCGCAGGGGAAAACGACTGTTTTCGCATTACCCTGACCGGAGAGGCAGAGCCGGCGGACATGGCCGCGCTGCAAAGCACCCTTTCATGCCGGGCAAATCTGATTTTGCGGGATCAAACCGTGTCCCCTGAGTCCGTTTGGGCGGCCATGGGTCAGGACAATTTGGAGGGGCTGTATTTCGGGCTGCTCCACGACGCCGCAGACCCCACGCTTGGCCGGTTGGCGGCGGAGCTGTCCCGGCGGATTTTAGACGGGCGGGAGGTGGAGCTTCCATGAGAATCCTGTCCATGACCGCCACCTTTGGCAAGCTGGAACACCGGACGTTAACCCTAAAACCCGGTCTGAATGTGATCGACGCCCCCAACGAGTGGGGCAAGAGCACCTGGTGCGCCTTTGTGCTCGCCATGCTCTATGGCCTGGATACCCGGGCGCGCACCACCGGGAGAGCCTTGGCAGAGAAGGAAAAATACCGCCCTTGGAGCGGCAGTCCCATGGAGGGGCGAATGGATCTGGTGTGGCAGGATCGGAATATTACCCTACAGCGCCGCACCACCGGCCGCGTGCCGCTGGGAGATTTTCGGGCCTATGAGACAGACACTGGCCTTCCCGTACCGGAGCTGACGGCAGAAAACTGCGCTCTGGTGCTACTGGGGGTGGAGCGAAGCGTCTATCAGCGCACGGGCTTTATCAGGCTGGAGGAGCTGCCGGTCGCCCAGGACGAGGCGCTGCGGCGGCGGTTGAATGCTTTGGTTACCACGGGAGACGAGTCCCAAGCCGGGGATTTGCTGGAAACCAAGCTTCGAGATCTAAAGAACCGCTGCCGCCACAACCACACGGGCCTGATCCCCCAGGCAGAGCGGGAATTGGCGGCCTGCACGGAAAAGCAGGCCCAGATCGCGCAATTGTGCCGCCGGCAAGCCCAACTGGAGCAGCAGTTTAGCGACTGTGAAGCCCAGACGGAAGCGCTGGAGGCGCGCTGTCAGGCGCAGGCATTGCGGGAGGCTGCCCAGCAGCAGGCCCACCGGCAGGAAGAAACGCTGACCGCTTCAAGTTTTAGACTGTGGCTTGGTCTAGGGATCCTTGCCGCAGCCGCTATGATCCTTCTTTTCATCCTGCGGCCCAGGGTCTGGCCGGCAATTGGACTTGGAATGCTTCTGCTTACCCTGGGAGCCTCCCTGGCGCTCCACGGAAAATCCGCTCAAAAACCGGCGGCAGATCAGAACCAATCCCCGCCGCCAGCAGACGACTTGCCCGATGGGGATACCCAGGCTAAAATTCTATTGACCCAGGCCCGGCAGCGCCAGCAACAGCTTCAGTTGGCGTTGGGCCAGTGCCAGGGCCAGCTGCAAGCGCTGGGAGAGGCAAATCTCGATGCCCGTATCGCCGCTTTAGAGCAGCGGTTGGGTAAGCTCCGTCAGACCGAAGCGGCCCTGGATTTGGCCCTGAAAACGCTCGATACTGCCCGGCAGGCCCTTCAACGCCGGTTTTCCCCCAAGCTTTCCCAGTTGGCTTTGACGCTGTTTTCCCAGCTCACCGGGAACCGGTATGAGGCTTTGGCGTTGGACGAGAGCCTGTCTTTGACCATCCGGGCCAGGGGCGAGACGACTATGAGCACCCCACTGTGGCACAGCAGCGGCACCACGGATCAACTGTATCTGGCGCTGCGTCTGGCCGCCGCCCAGACGCTGATTCCAGCAGCGCCGCTGGTGCTAGACGACGCGTTGGCCCGGTTTGATCCCGACCGGCGGGAAAACGCCATGGCGGTTCTGAGACAGTGTGGGGAGAACACCCAGGTGATTTTATTTACCAGCGGCGCCCATGCCGGGCCATGAATGGCCCACGTCATCTCTTCACCGGCTACAGTGATAAAAAATGGCTGTCTCAAACCGGGTTTGCCGGTCTGAGACAGCCTTAATTTTCTTTTTGTCAGAACTTAAAACCGCTTTTTCGACCATGTGGAGGGAGATACCAGCACCAGCAGCGGCAAAATCTCCAACCTCCCCAGCAGCATGGCCACCGAAAGCACCAGCTTGGAACCGACGCTATAGCAGGCGTAGCTGGAGGCGGGGCCAACCGCGCCAAAACCGGGGCCAATGTTGTTGAAACAGGATGCCGCTGCGCTAAAATTGGTGGTAAATCCAAACGGTTCCAGGCACAGCAGCAGAAAAATCAAGACAAAGCACAGCAAGTAAACCGCCAGATAGGAGCTGACACTGTTCAAGGTGGCCTCGTCCACCTGCTTGCCCTCAAACCGGATCACGCCCACAGACCGGGAATGAAGCAATCGCTGCAATTCCCGTTTGACCATTTTCACCGTCAGCACCACCCTGGAAACCTTCAATCCGCCGGCAGTTGAACCGGCGCAGGCGCCGATAAACATGGCCAAAAGCAGAATTGCCTTGGAAAAATCAGGCCAGGTGTCAAAATTCGCCGTGGCAAAGCCGGTGGTGGAGATGATTGAGGCAAACTGAAAGGCCGACAGCCGGATCGCCTGCTCCAAATTTTGATAAATGGGGTAGATATTGACCGTAATCGCCGTTACAGAGCCAACTACAATTGCAAAATACGTCCACAGCTCCGCGCTGTGGAAGGCAGCACGGGCCTTCCGGGCAAAGATCAGATAAAATAGATTAAAATTGATCCCAAAGATCACCATAAATATGGTGATTACCCACTGAATATACGGGCTGTAGCTGGCAACGCTGTCGGAGAGAATGCCAAAACCACCCGTGCCCGCCGTGGCAAAGGTGTGTACCAGTGCTTCAAACGTCGACATCCCCCCGGCAAGAAGCATCACTGCCTCCGCCAGTGTCAGCGCGATGTAGATCAGATACAGAATCTTTGCCGTATCCTTGGCCTTTGGCACAAATTTTCCCACAATGGGGCCGGGCATCTCCGCCCGCATAATGTGAATCGGCCGGTCGGACATGCTTGGCATCAGCGCCATGACAAAGACCAGAATCCCCATGCCGCCGATCCAATGGGTAAAGCTGCGCCAGAACAGCAGGCTCTTGCTCATGGCCTCCACATCATTTAATATGGAAGCGCCGGTGGTGGTAAAGCCGCTGACCGTCTCAAAAAACGCGTCGACGTAGCTGGGAATCTCCCTGCTGATCACAAAGGGCAATGCGCCCACAGCCGAAAGCGCCAGCCACGCCAGGGCCACCAGCACAAAGCCCTCCTTGGCATAGATCACCCGGTTTTTCGGCCTGACAAAAAGCGCCAGCCCTCCACCTACTGCTACGGCCACCGCGATGGAGAGCAAAAAGGAAAATAGACAGCCCCACTCCCTGTAATACACGGCCACCGCTCCAGGTAGGACAAACAGCCCCGCCTCCAGCACTAGGATCTGGCCCACTGTCTTAAGCACCATTTTTGTATTCATGTCCCGCTGCTCCCGTTCACACAATCTCCGCCAGGTCGTTAATTCGGTGACCTGCCGCCGTGATAATCACCCGGTCGCTGGGAAGAATCCGATCTTCGCCAGCGGGAATAATGGTTTTTCTGCCCCGGATAATCCCGGCCAGTAGAATGTTTTTCTTGGTGCGAAGCTCCCGAAGTGGAATATCAATCAAAGGACAATCCGGCTTGACAACAAATTCTAGCACCTCAGTTCTGCCACCCATCAGCTTGTATAGCGTCTCCATCTGGCTACCCATCGAATTTTGCAGCGCTCTGGCGTAACGAACCACCACATCGGAGCTGGTCTTTTCCAGAGAGACAATACAGTCCAAGCCCATGTTCTACGCCATGGAGGCAAACACGTCCCGATTGA
>CAOJND010000080.1 GCA_948439445.1 uncultured Eubacteriales bacterium
GGCCGATCCGGAAAACTGGCGCAAAACCCATCGCTTTGCCGGATGGACGATGAGCATCGGCGGCGTCCTCATTTTGGCGACTGCCTTTTTTCAGAACCCATGGCTGTTCTTCGCCATTGTCATGCTTGCTTGTTTTCTACCCTGCGTTTACTCCTATGTCTACTACCGCAAACACAGAACATAATTTTTATGGGTTTTTTAGAAAAAAAGCTTGTCATAACAGATGATCATCCCCAAACTCAGACTTCTAGAGACTTTGGTATTCCGGAAGCCAGTTTATGAAAAAGGAGACGTGCAATGGAAGCAATTCAGACCAATCATTTGACCAAGTATTACGGAAAAACCTGCGGCATTGCCGATATGAGCTTAACGGTAGGGGAGGGGGACTTTTTTGGCTTTATCGGGCCAAATGGCGCCGGAAAAAGCACCACCATTCGTATACTGCTGGGGCTGATCACAGCGAGTAGTGGCACAGCCCAGATTTTTGGGAAGGATGTGGGAAAGCACAAGCGGGAGATTTTGTCTCAGGTGGGTTATTTGCCCTCAGAGACCATGTTCTACAATGGGATGCGGGTAAAAGACGTTCTGCGACTTTCCGCAGATCTACGGAAAATGGATTGTACCCAGGAGGCGAAGAAGCTATGTGACCGGCTGGAACTGGACGATTCCCGCAAAGTGGAAGAGTTATCCCTGGGGAACCGGAAAAAGGTGGGCATCGTCTGCGCCATGCAGCACAGGCCCAAGCTCTATATTCTAGATGAGCCAACCAGCGGTCTGGATCCGCTGATGCAGCGAGAATTTTATGCGCTGCTTCAAGAGCGGAATCAGGCGGGAGCTACTGTATTCTTATCCTCCCACATTCTCTCCGAGGTGCAGCGCTACTGCAAACACGCTGCTGTGATCCGAAAAGGACGGATTTTGATCTGTGACAGCGTGGAAAACCTGGGACATACCGGGGCGAAGCGAGTTACCCTGCGGGGTGTGGAGGGTGTGCCCGGCTTGGAGCCGGTGCGGGACGTGAAACGCACCCAAGACGGGATCAGCTTCCTGTACGGCGGGAAACCGGACCGGCTGTTGCAAGCGCTGTCTGGACTACCGGTCACAGACATTACCATCGGGGAACCGGATTTGGAGGAGATATTCCTCCACTACTATGCAAAGGGGGAATCGGAAAATGACTCTGTTTCTACATGAGTTGCGGCGGGGGAGAACTGCTCTTCTGATTTGGACTGCCGCCATTTCATTCATGCTTGGCGTTTGCTTGCTGATTTATCCGCAGATGTCCTCCCAGATGGGAGAGATCAGCGCCATGTTTGCCGACATGGGCAGCTTTTCGGCGGCATTTGGTATGGATCAGATCAACTTCGGAGAATTTTTAGGCTACTTTGGGGTAGAGTGTGGCAACGTATTGGGAATGGGTGGCGCCTTTTTTGCGGCGCTGTTGGGCATTTCCACCCTTGCAAAGGAAGAAAAAGAGCACACAGCGGAATTTTTACTAACCCATCCGGTATCCAGAACCAGAATTATGGCCGAAAAATTGGCCGCAGTTGTTGTGCAGATTGTACTATTCAACGCAGCGGCCATCGGCATAACCGCCTTGGCGGTCCTGGCCATTGGAGAGACTGTTCGGGTCCAGACCTTTGCGTTGATCTTTCTGGCCTATTTTCTGATGCAGTTAGAGGTGGCGTCTATTACCTTTGGCCTTTCCGCCTATCTGCGTCGAGGCAGTCTGGGCATTGGCTTGGGATTGGCGGCAATGTTCTATTTTTTGAATATTGTGGCAAATTTGATGGATCAAACGGCTTTTTTAAAATACATCACGCCTTTTGGCTATACGGACGCTGCGGATATCATTGGCAACCAGGCGCTAAACGGAGCCTATGTGGCGGTGGGTATGGGCTTATCCCTGCTAGGAATTGGCCTTGCTTTCTGGCACTATGGGAAAAAGGACATTGCATAACCCCAAAGCAAACTGACTGTAAAAATGAATAACAGAGAATTCTCTCTCAACGCTGGCCGTTGAGAGAGAATTTATATAAGGGGGCTGTTTTCTAAATATAAAAGCAGGTCAGGAAACCAACTGGCTTCCTGACCTGAGACAATTATAACCTTATTCCGTAGGATCTGTGGCGGTGGTATCCGGCGTGGTGGGATCCTGCAAAGCGCTCTGTGTGGGATCCTCAGGAATCTCGCCTACGACAATAGCGGTGTAATCCACCGTCATGGGGAACTTCGCCACACAGTCGGAGACGATGGACTGACTCTTTTCAGACAGCAGAGCGGCCTTAGCCTGGGTGTACCAGACAGGCGTACTGCTGACGAAATACATAATATGATAGCCGTAGTCAGTTTTTACCAGGCCGGTGTCTCCGGTTTTCCGGGACTCATCAAAACACCAGTCTTCAAACGGCGCTACCATGTCACCCTTTTTTACATTAGAATACAGGCCGCCATTGGAGACAGAGCCGGGATCCTGGGAATGCTGGGAAGCCAGCTGCGCGAAGCTTTCCTCGCTGGTATCGCCGCTACGCCACTGTTCCAAAAGCTCTTCCGCCTGCAGGCGGCAAGCTTCCCACGCTGCCTCCGTATACGTGGTCTGACCCTGATCGTCGGTGGTACCATTCTCGGGCTGGAGCAGGACATGCCGTACGTCTACATTGATGGATCCATCGTCCTTGGTCACGCCATTGGCGGAGAACGTCTCCTGATTCTCATCAAAATAGGTGGAGATCTCCTCGTCGGTAGGCTGGAACTGGTTGTACTTGTTCTCAAAGTACAGATAACCCAGTTGATAATTATACATATACTGCTGATAATTTTCCACCGTAATGCCAGGGCCCATGCTGTAGAACATCAGATCCTCCACAGAGTCATAGCCATTGCTGGCGGCGGTTTTTTCCAGATCCGCAGGAATTTGGTCGATCAAATTCTGCTGTTCGTCGGACAGGCTGAAATCCTCCTCCTGCGCGCACAGAGACAAACTCTGGAATTGCTGCCAAGAGGTCAGAGCGTTGCTCAAGAAATATTGCTGCCAGGTGCCGCCCTGGGGACAATCCTGCTGATCCAAGGGCATGCTGGCATCCAGGCCGAAATAGGAGGCGTAGGAGCCATAGCTATTCATGAAATCAAAATAGGTCATCCAGTAGTACACCTGAAGCTGCTGATTGGTCAGTTTGACGTCGTCGCCCAGGGTGGCAACCACCTGATCAGCCGCGGTCAGAAGATCCTCGTCGGAGACGGTGTAAGAATTCCGATAGGTTACAGAATTAGGATCGCCCAGGGTCGCTTCCGTGGGAGCGGTGGTTTCCTCAGACGATACGGTGGGTTCTGTGGCGTCGGCGCCACGGCCATGCATGGTGCTTACAATCAGCGCCACTACCACGGCCACAACCGCCACTGCAAGGATGGCGAATAGGGCAATCCGCCCAGGACTCATTTTCGCATTCTCCTGCCCTTCTTCCACATTGGAAGAAGGCGTTTCCGGGAGAGATTCAACAGGTTCCTGCGGCGTCTCTTCCGTAGACGTTGTTAACAGATCCTCCTCATTTTCCTTGCCGCAGACGGGGCAAATTGTGGATTCGCCCTCCCATTCGGCGGAACAGAATTTACATTTCATAGACATTCCTCTTTCTCCGGTTTTCCCAGAATTTATACCTATTAAGTTTAACATGACCGCTGAGAAAAAGCAAGGGTTAAGAAAGAGAATTCACAATTCATTTGGAAATCCAAGTGGATTTCAACCGAGAAAAAAGGGATTTTGCCAATAGACCACCAAAAGCAATCCCATTTTTCTTGAAAAAGCATGGTAAAATCTTAATCGACCACGTTGTTTGCCCAGATTCCGGAGTGGATCATGACAGAGCCAATAGCCGCCTTAATAAGATCGGCACACTGGACAAAGAAGAAAACCCAGACCACCGAAAGACTTGTAAAATAACACAGGCAGAGAGCGATAGGCAGGCAGATCACCCAGGTAAAGCCGCAGTCAAATAAAAAGGTAATAAAGGTCTTTCCGCCGGAACGAATGGTAAAATAGGAGCCATTGACATAGGCGGAAAGGGGCAAAAAGAGCCCAGAGATGGTCAGAAGCTTTGTGGCAGTCTGCCGCACCAGATTTTCTGTATTGTAAATGTATGGAATAAAGGGCGCGCAGGCGATGACCAACAGACCGATGCCTAGATTGACTGCGGTGGTGAGAAACAACAGCTTTCTCACTGTGTCCTTGGCGCCTGAGATATCCTTTGCACCTAACTTCTGGCCGCTCATAATGCCAATGGCATTTCCCATGGCAAGAAGCACGATGGAAAACAGATTCCACACAGTGGAGTTAATATTAGTGGCCGCCACGGCGGTAAGTCCCCGGGTGGCATAGCACATATTTAGCGCCGCCACACCCATAGCCCACAGCGTTTCGTTGCACAGTAGGGGCGTTCCGGTGAAAATGATCCGCTTGGTCAGGGCCAGGGGAATCCGGAAGTTCCGGAACAAGCCGTGGAGGAAAGGATATTTTTCCCGCTTCCAATAGGTATGCCCCAACAGATACAGGGCCTCTACGTATCGGGAGATCACCGTGGCCAATGCTGCGCCTTTGACGCCCAGGTTTGGAAAGCCGCACTTGCCGAAGATCAGAAGATAGTTGAGTACCAGATTTACCAAAATGGCGATGATGCTGGCGATCATTGGGGACACCGTCTCTCCCACGTCCCGTAGGACGCTGGAAAAGCTCTGTACCAGGACGAACGGGAACAGTCCCCACAGAATGACCTTCATATATTCCTTGGCATAACCCAATGTTGCGGCAATGTCGGCGGGGCTAGAGGTCTCTTCGTGCAGATACAGCTGGAACAGAGATGGGCCGATTGACAGGAACACCGCAATGCCCAGCACTAAGACAGCCATGGCAAACAGAAGGCGGAAGCGGAAGGTGTCCCGCAGCCCCTCGTTGTCGGATTTTCCATAGAACTGCGCACCGAAAATCGATGCGCCAGCCAGTCCACCGAAGACCATTAGGTTGAAAATAAATATAATTTGATTGACAATGGCCACGCCAGACATCTGTGGGGTGCCGAGTCTGCCGACCATCACATTGTCTAGTAGGTTTACAAATTGCGTGATGCCCTGCTGTACGATCATCGGCAAGAGTAGCACTGCAACGGAAATGTAAAAAAGCTTGTTGCCGATGTATTTCTTTCGGAGATTGGACATGGGGTTATTTTCCTCCTTGTTATTTTCCTGTGGTTTTGGAAACCGGGGCAATCCATCCACGGCCTATGGAAGTACCGAGGGATCCTTTTTCATGGCGTATAACCGAAACATATCCCGCACACCCTGCAAATAGGCCCGTCCGATGGGAATGGTGGTGTGGTTGTCCAGCTCCAGGGTTGTCCGGTTTAGAGAAAAGATGCAGTGACAATTCACGTAAAAGCTTTTGTGGGCTTGTACAAAGCCATAATCCTTTAACTGGGCCATAATTTTCTGAAAACTGGACTGCACAGCAATATCCTGGGATGGGGTGTGTAGAATCTGCGTTTTTTTAAATGATTCCACATATAAAATATCTCTTGGCCTGAGCATCACGGTGGAATTGCCGCTGGGAAAGCTGATTTTCTCACCGGAACGGCGTTGCATCTCATCGATTATTTCTGTGACCAGGGTAGGTAGAGCGGTCTGAAAAAGCTCTTTCCGGACAAAGCGGAAGGGCTGTGCCTGAAACGCTTCGAACACCAGATCCTTCCGGCTGGACACATAGATCAAAATGGTATCAAGAAGGCATTCCCGCAATTCCACTCCCAGGCGAATTCCGTCCAATTCTGGCATATCGATGTCCGCAAACAGTATGTCATATTGAACGCCGCTGGTCAGTACGCTATAAAGTTCTTGGCTGTTGGTATAGGTGTGTATACTGCAACACAGGGATCGGCGGCACAGCTCTTGTTCTAGCTCTGCGGCGATGTATTTTCCAGCGATCTCCTCATCGTCACAAATCGCAATTTGTATCATGTCTGTCCCTCCCCAGTGCGAAAAAAGTAGCTTCATTGTAGCGGAAATGTCTTTTTCTGTCAAGCCATAGGGAGCGATTTAGCCACCTGCCCAAAGCTTTGTGCTGTCCACTGAGTGGGGTAAAAGCGCAAAAATTGCCCCGGGTGTGACCCACCCGGGGCAGGGGCGTACAGCCTCACGCGTTAGAGTCCAGTTTCTCCAGCAAGGTTAATAGCTTTGCCATTTGGCAGCGGGTACAGGCGTCCTTCGGTCCCACCAAACCGTTTCCGTATCCCTCAATCAAGTTGACAGCATAGGCCCAGGCCATAGGCTCTTTGGCGTAGTTGGAGATCGTGCCTGCATCCGTAAAATGCTGTAGGTTACCCTGTGGCATATCCGACTGCTTCAGGAATTCCTTTGCGAAGCGGTACATAAACGCCGCAGCCTGTTCCCGGGTTACCGGCTGATTGGGGGCGAATTTTGTGGCGCTGACGCCGTTGGTAATGCCGGACTGGAAGGCCCAAGCCACCGCGTCGGCATAGTAGGATGCAGGCGCTACATCGGTAAATGGAGCGGGATTTTGGACCTCTGGCGAGCCGGCCATCCGGTACAATACGGTGGTCAACATGGCCCGGGTCATGGAGCTGTTGGGATGGAACAGATTGTCATCATAACCGACCATCAACTGCCGTTCGATTACATAGTCGGTATAGGGGTGATACCACATCTGATGGTCAAGATCTGAAAATTTGGCGCTGTAGCAGGTATTTCCACCGTCGCAAGGCGCCATGGTGATGGTGAAGGAATAAACGATTTCTCTGCTGCCGTCTGCCGTCCGGCTGGCGATGGTTACCACCGTCTTATCAGCTTGCAAGGGTACGACGCCGCTAAACCCATCCAAAGCATTGCCATTTAACACAATGGTGCAGTTGGGATCTGCCGGGGTCATGGTGAAAGTAAACGCCTTTGTGCCATAGGGGGCGGAAACCTGATAGCTGGTGGTGTCGCGATCAAAATGAATGTCGAGGTTGCTTTCAAAACGGTCTACCCGGGCGGTGATTTCCTCTAGCTGCCACAGCTGGGTACCATAAAAGGGATTGGCGGTGCCGACAGTCAGAC
>CAOJND010000081.1 GCA_948439445.1 uncultured Eubacteriales bacterium
CCTTTTTAGAGGAAAATCGGGCCTATTGGGATTATATTGACGAGGACTTTCAAAAAAAGCTTCAGGGTCTTTCCAGAATCAAGCTATATTTGCCCATGGACGGTACCCAAGACCAGACTATGGACAGACTCTCCCAGTGCTTAGAGCGGCTGAAATCCAGATTGCCCCAGGCGCAATTGGGGTCTCTACAGGTATCTGTCAAGCCCATGGCCGAGACGGATTGGTCGGAAAGCTGGAAGGATAATTATCCGCCCCAGCCGGTGGGACGGCGGTTGGTGGTACTACCCTATTGGCTTGCCCAGCAGAGTATGGAGGGAAGGATTCCCATTCTTCTCAATCCGGGGCTGACTTTTGGCACCGGCGCACACCCCTCCACCCAGATGGCCCTGGCTGCCATGGAGGATCTGGTATTTCCCGGGTGCTCTGTGGTGGATTTGGGAAGCGGCAGCGGGATTTTATCCATTGCCGCCCTACGGTTGGGGGCGAAAACCGCGATAGGCATAGATCTGGATCCCAAGGCGGAGGATATTGCCCGGGAGAACGCGGCCTATAATCAATTTGAAGCGCCAGCTTTTACTGCCCTGACAGGCAACGTCATAAAGGACCAAGCGCTGATGGAGCGATTGGAGACCCAGGGATTTGACCTGGTGCTGGTAAATATTGTGGCGGATGTGATTTTGGCCCTGGCCCCGGTATTGGGCCGGCTGCTCCGGCCGGCGGGTACGGTGATTCTCTCCGGTATTTTGGACACCCGCCTGGAGGAGGTCGTGGCCGGAGTGGAGCAAAATGGGCTGCAAGTCACCGCGGTGCAGGCCATGGAGGACTGGCGCTGCGTATGCGCGAAAAGGAGGTAGCATGAAAATTTCCTATCGGGGCCGCCGGAGGTTCCGGCGCTTGATTCGGGGCTGTGGGATATTTATTCTGGCCTTTCTGTTGATCTACGGTATTTGGGTGCTGTGGGGCCAGCGATTTATCCTCTATACCAGAGATGGCGCAGTTCTGGATTTCAACCTGCCGGCACTGGAGCCGGGCCAGGTGGCGCAGCAGCCCCAGGCCAGCGCGCCGGTTGCCATGGAGGAGCGCCCGCCGGAGACCATGGAGCCGGAGCAAGCGCTTACCCTGCCGAAGATTCTGGGCTACTATGCCGACGCGCAGCGGTTGGCAGAGGATCCAGCGGCTGTTGCGGACGCGGTGACAAAGCTCCCCGCAGGGACAGCGGTGATGCTGGATCTGAAGAGCAAGTTTGGTTATTTCTTTTATTCTACTAAGATTTCCGGCGGCGCTACCTCCGATAGTGTGGACATCAGCGCCATGGACAACCTGCTTTCGGCGCTGTCTAGAAGCGATTTGTATCTCATTGCCAGACTTCCCGCCCTACGGGACCGGGCCTATGGCTTGGAAAATCCCTCCGCTGGTCTGGCGGTAGCCAGCGGCGCGCTGTGGGAGGACCCGGAGGCCTGCTATTGGCTGGATCCGGCAAACGTGGACACGCTGGCCTATCTGGAAGAAATTGTGGGAGAGTTGCAGGTTTTGGGCTTTGACGAGGTGGTGTTTACCGACTTTCAGCTGCCGCAGGCGGAGAACATTGTCTATAATGAGAATGTGTCCAAAGACACGCTGATTGGGGATGCTGCTGCGGCTCTGGTAAAACGGTGCGCCCGGGGCAATTTTGTCCTGTCCTTTCAAAGTGAAGACCCCAGCTTTCCTCTGCCGGAGGGCAGGAGCCGGCTGTATCTGACCGGCGTGGCGGCAGATCAGACAGCCCAGGCAGCCCAGTCGGTGACGGACCCGGCGGACCATCTGGTGTTTCTAACGGAGACCAACGACACCCGGTATGAGGAATACGGGGTTCTCCGGCCCTTGCCTGGTACGTAGGGAGATGCAGATCTATCACACCGCCCTGGCCGGACGGAGCGGACACCTGGCCGGCCGGGCGCTGCTGGCCACGGCTTATGAACAGGCAGTGGGGGGCGAATTGCCGGAGATTCGGATAGGAGACCGGGGAAAGCCCTATTTTGTGGACAGCCCGGTGGAGTTTTCCATCACCCACACCAAGCGCCACGCTTTTTGTGTGCTCAGCCATATGCCGGTGGGTATCGACGCGGAGGAGTTGGACCGAAAGATCCGGCCGGAGCTGGCGAAGGTGATCTGCTCTGCCCAAGAGCTTGCCCGGTGCCAGGCTGCCGATGACCCAAATCGGGCAGTTCTTGCCCTGTGGGTATTGAAGGAGGCCGCCGTTAAATGCACCGGAGAGGGCCTACAGGGCTATCCCAATCACACAGATTTTGACCCGGCGGATCCCCGGGTTGTGGAAATGGACGGCTGTTTGGTGGCCGTCATAGAACAGGAGGCGGACCATGCTTTTTGATACCCATGCCCATCTGGACGACCGGGCTTTTGATACCGATCGGGAGGAACTTTTAAAATCGCTGCCGCAGCAGCAGATCGGCCTGCTGATGAATCCGGGCTGCAATCTGGTTTCCTCCCGGCAGGCGGTGGCGCTGGCGGAGCGGTTTCCCTGGATCTACGCCGCCGTTGGCTCCCACCCCGACGCCGCTGGCGTGTTTGACGGTCAGGTGCTGGAGCAGTACCGAACTCTTTGCGCCAACCCCAGGGTAAAGGCCATCGGGGAAATTGGCTTAGACTATCACTATGAGGACGTGCCCCGGGAGCAGCAGAAGCGGTGCTTCCAGGCCCAGATGGAGCTGGCGGCGCAGGTGGATCTGCCGGTGATTGTCCATGAGCGGGAGGCCCACCAGGATGGTATGGAAATTGTGTCCCAATTTCCCAAGGTCACCGGGGTGTTTCACTGCTTTTCCGGTTCTCCGGAATTGGCCAACTGGCTGGTGGAGCGGGGCTGGTACATTGGCTTTACCGGCGTGCTGACCTTCCGAAACGCCCGCCGGGCGGTGGAGGTGGCCAGCGCCATTCCATTGGAGCGGATTGTGTTGGAGACGGACTGCCCGTATATGGCGCCGGAGCCGTTTCGGGGCCGGCGAAACGATCCGGGGTATCTATACCGTATGGCGGAGCGGCTGGCGGAGCTGCGGGGCCTACCGGTGGAGCAAATCCACCGGATCACCATGGAAAATGGGAAACGGCTGTACCGAATTGCATAAAATGTTGGCGGGGCAAGCGCAAGCTTGCCCCGCTTCTTGTTTTCTTCTGTCACACATGCAACTAGGTGAAAGCACCTTTGTGGACAGCCTGGGCAAGTCTGTCAAGAATTGCGCGAAAAAATTTGGGTTAACTTGTTGACAAATGTGCTTTATTTGTGCACAATAGCAATATGACGAAAAAAGGAGTATTTTATATATAAATCATGTTTAATTTGCTGAAAATTCCATAAGAAGTAAATTGGTAAACGGTATGGTGTCGGTCCATTTTGCTCGATAACTGTTGCAATAAGAAGGGGGCGGGAGAAAATGAGAAAAATTTTGAGAAGTGTAGTCTGTATTTCTTTGGCGCTACTCCTAACGGCCTGCACAGCGGGCGTATCCCACCAGAAGTCAGAGCCACCGGACAAAGTCCAACAGAGCGCTACGACAGTGCCAAAGGGCGATCAGGATCTACCGAAAGCCCCGCTTTCACAGCCTGCCAGTCAACAGATGATTGGTGCAGATTCTGTTTACAACCGCAGCGTAGAGAAACCTATGGTAGATAAAAACACGGTGCTGCCAGAAAATATGCCAGTTTTCTGCAATGCATATCCCTACGGTCATGGCGGGCCGATGTTTGAAATCACTCAGTCAGACAGGCTGAAGATGGAAGATCAATTATCTGAGTTTATGGTGATGCTGCGAGGCCAGACATTTGATCTGGAAGTGATTGAGCCTGATCCAGAGTTTACCCAGGATAACGTTATATATGAGGAAGAGAATTTTAGCATCTATTCATTTCTTGATGGATTTTCGGTTATGCTTCCCTGGGAGCAGATCCCGGAACAGGTGACAGCGGAAACAATCCAGGCAACCCCTCTGCTGCAAACTGCCGTGGACTATCTCGGGATTGAAAGCCCGGAGATTTCCAGGGTCGACCAGTATCAGCAGGATGGTGCGGTGGGTTCCTATGAGATCGTGATAGCCAACCACGGTGAGAATTTGATGCAGACGGTTTTAAATCGCACGAGTTGCTACATCAAAATCACCCACTCCACCGGTTCAGAAAATACCTTGGTATTTATCCATCACAAGGATTTGTCAGAGGAATATCAATCCTTCCCCACCGTCTCACTTGAAGATGCAGTGACCGCTGCTCGGGCCATCCACAGCGAGCTACCGGCAGATGGAATGGTTACGGCGGACATCTTCTATACCACCACCATCAATCCAGAATACTACATCCCCTGCTACCAGCTCTATTTTACGGACGCCAGCACCGGCGTTTCCCAGAGTGTGGGGCTGACCATGATTGATCTTGCGGAGTTTGAAGCATCCTTGGAATCATAAACTCAACTAGGGCCGGGCCAGTTTTGGCCCGGCCCACAAGTTAAAATCCGTTTTCTAGAGCGAATGCTGCCCTGGCTGCAAGAAATACAGCCAGGGCGAAATTGTTATTGGGTAGGGAACTCAATAAAGGTAAATTTATTTATTTCCTTTGTAATGCATCCAATGTGAACCTCTGCGTACCATTGGACGGAGCCTGTAATAATGCCTTCGTGGAAGTCATCGTCCGTCGCTGGGGGAACCAGCTGATAGGGTGTGAAAGAAACCGCCACCGGCGTTTGGGGGTGCTTGCCCAAGGGCGCTTCAAAACGCAGGCTGCCACCATCCGTGCGCATATAGTCGCTGCTGTTCAGCTCCATGGCAGAGGACTTGATAGCGGCAGAGGACTTGATAGCAGATTCGCCGGGGGTAGATATCTCATCCTCCCGATACCGGGTCATGCTAACCCCGCCGCGCTTGATCCAGATCCCGGGATCCGGCACATCCGACAGGATCCGGAATTCGGAAGTCCAGACATCGTCCGGATCCGTGGAGAAGTCCTCCGGCAGGGTTGTGCCGACACAGGGCAGCAGATGATACACACGGGTGCCGCGCAGCACGGATTTTTCGGTAACGGTGTACACGTACCCGTTACCAAGCTCAAAGGGATGAACCAGTATCTGCATCCCCGGCTCCAGAGCGGAATTGCGCCAGGCGGTCACCTGCTCGAAAAGCTCCGGATAGTTTTCTCGGAGGAATTCATCGTCCTGACCTTGATTCACAGTCACATCCACCACAAACCGATGGGTCAACCCAAAGATCGCCAGTCCTATGAGCAACACCACGCCAATCGCCAATAAAATCCGCTTCTTCATGGGACCATCCTTTCTCAAAAACACCCTCTTTATTATCACCTCTAAATCAACTATACCTTGGAACTATGGGATCATCAAGAGTTGCCAGGAAAGAATCAGCCCGTATAATTTGCATATACCTTGTAGTCTCCTCTCAAAGACGTGGAAGTATATTTCGATGCTCCTTTATAAACATCAAAGGTCCAATTAAAAACAACATCAACTGAAACGTTGGTTGGTCTAGAGGAGTCAACTGTTGAAACAAAGGAACTAACCTTTACAAACTCTTCGTCTTCATCCAGTGTAACGCCGTTGAATTTACAGCCAATCCCACTACGGGAGGAAGTAAGCGAATAGCTACCTGAAGATGGATTGCAATAATCAATATTGGAAAATGCATTAAAAATTGCTGTTGCCGTTGTATACTTTGC
The DNA here is from genome assembly GCA_948439445.1 of uncultured Eubacteriales bacterium. Taxonomy (GTDB): domain Bacteria; phylum Bacillota; class Clostridia; order Oscillospirales; family Oscillospiraceae; genus Faecousia. Next base: position 5,710 of record CAOJND010000081.1, read on the forward strand.
AGGAATAAGCGATCCAATTAACCCCAAAAAATTCACAGAGCAGGGAGCGCTTGCAGCTTTTGAAATGTTAATGGTTTCACCGAAGCAAATATTTGGCCCTAGGCCAATCCAACCACGCACATTCTTGTATTTAATACGATTGATATAGCCTGTAACCACACTTCCATTCATGGTAATATATTCATCGACATAGAATCGGCTGGCAAATTCACTAGAGCCTCCGCTGTGAGATACATCGACAAAGAAATTACGAGCCATGGGTCTTGAATAATACTTTAGGGTGTTTCCAGGCCCATCAGTAATCGCTTTAGATAATTAAAGCATATCATAGAAAAATACAGTTGTCAATATATGGAAAACAATTTTTGTTATTTTATATTTGTTTTTTAAAGGGACGTTAGTCCTCACAACTTTCAAAAGCCCGCGTCTTCGCTTGCGAAAACGCGGGCCAAAAATCTATCGGCTCTATCCTTCGGATACGACAATCTCCGACACCTTCAGGCCGGGATTGCGGCGGCAGGTGAAGTCGATGGCCCAAAAGCTGCTAAATACCAGAAGGCTACGGCCCCGGTAATCCTCCAAAAGCTCCGCGTCGGAGCCGAGATTTAAATCCGTCAGATCGCCAGGATAACTGTCAATGAGCCGGATTTCCTCGTAGGGAAGGCTCTCCATCCGCAGATCCACGCCATACTCGTTTTTCATCCGGTACTCGAACACATCGAATTGCAAGGTGCCTACCACGCCCACAATGACCTCCTCCATACCGGAGTTGGGCAGCTTAAAAATCTGGATGGCGCCCTCCTGGGCAATCTGCTCGGTGCCTTTGACAAACTGCTTGCGCTTCATGGAGTCCTTGGCGGACACCCGGGCGAAATGCTCCGGCGCAAAGGTAGGGATTCCGGAATAGGAAAACTTCTTTCCCGGGGTGGTGATGGTATCGCCAATGGAGAAAATGCCGGGGTCAAACACGCCGATCACATCGCCGGCGTAGGCCTCGTCCACAATCTCCCGGTCCGCCGCCATCAGCTGCTGGGGCTGGCTCAGGCGCAGCTTCCGGTTGCCCTGGACATGGAAATACTCCGTCTCCCGCTGGAATTTG
>CAOJND010000082.1 GCA_948439445.1 uncultured Eubacteriales bacterium
ACGAGTGCGCGGCGCAGACTGCGACTCTTTTGGCGGAAAACCCCAAAGGGGTTTTGGGGCAGTCTAAGGCAAACCCATACCAGGGTTTGCCTCTGGTTGACTTTGGGGCAAAAACTGCGTATAATATGGACCAATGGGTACCGCGCCGGAGAAATGGCGCAAAAAGGATTTGTATGGTAGGATAACGCTATGGCAAAACGAAAACAGGAACAATACGGAAATTCCAGCATCTCCATGCTCAAAGGTGAGGACCGGGTGCGCAAGCGCCCCGCCGTGATCTTTGGCTCAGACGATCTGGAGGGCTGCAAGCACGCTGTGTTTGAGATCCTCTCCAACGCCATCGACGAGGCCCGGGAGGGCTATGGCAATCTGATTATACTCACCCGCTACGCAGACAAGAGCATTGAAGTAGAGGACTTTGGCCGGGGCTGCCCGGTGGACTACAATGAAAAAGAAAAACGCTATAACTGGGAGCTGGTGTTCTGTGAGATGTACGCCGGTGGTAAATATAGCGAGGACGGGGAAAACTATGAATACGCTCTGGGCCTAAATGGGCTTGGCTCCTGCGCCACCCAGTACGCCTCAGAGTTTTTTGACGCCACAATCCGCCGGGACGGCTATAAATACACCCTGCACTTCCAGCGGGGCAAAAATGTGGGCGGTCTGCAAAAGGAGCCGGCAGACCGGAAGAAAACCGGCTCTACCTTCCATTGGAAGCCGGACGATCAGGTGTTCACCGACATCGATATCCCACTGGAATATTACCGGGATGTGCTGCGGCGGCAGGCCGTGGTAAACCAGGGCATCACCTTTCGGCTGCGCAATCAGGTGGGCAGCCAATTCCAGACTGAGGAATTCTGCTACCAGGGGGGTATCCGGCAGTACCTGGAGGAGCTGACGGGGGACGACGCATTTACCATGCCCGTGTTTTGGGAGGCGGAGCGCCGGGGCCGGGACGCGGAAAACCGGCCGGAGATGAAGCTGCGGATTACGGCCTCATTTTGCTTCTCCAAAAAGGTGAGCCATGTGGAATACTATCACAATTCCTCCTGGCTGGAATACGGCGGCAGCCCGGACAAAGCGGTACGCTCCGGCTTTACCGCCGCGTTTGACAAGTTCCTGCGCGACAGCGGGAAATACACGAAAAATGAGAGCAAAATTTTATTTCAGGATATTTTGGACAGCCTGGTGCTGGTGACCAACTGTTTTTCCACCATCGGCTGCTTTGAGAATCAGACCAAAAAATCGGTCAATTCCAAGTTTACCCAGGACGCCATGACGGCTTTTTTCAAAGAAAAGCTCCAGATCTGGTTCCTGGAAAATCGCCAGGAGGCCGAGCGCGCCGCCGAGCAGGTGCTGGTGAACAAGCGGGCCAGAGAGAGCGCGGAAAAGACCAAATCCACGGTGAAGAAAAAGCTGTCCGGCTCCATTGATATCTCCAACCGGGTGCAGAAGTTTGTGGACTGCCGCAGCCGGGATATCACCCGCCGGGAGCTGTATATTGTGGAGGGCGATTCGGCCCTTGGCTCTGTCAAGCAGTCCCGAGACGCGGAATTTCAGGGGATTATGCCGGTTCGGGGAAAGATTTTGAACTGCCTGAAGGCGGATTACAGTAAGATTTTCGCCAGTCCCATCATTACCGACCTGATGAAGGTACTGGGCTGCGGTGTGGAGGTACAGGGAAAGAAGGCCAAAGAGCTGTCCTCGTTTGACCTGTCGGCCCTGCGGTGGAGCAAGGTGGTTATCTGCACCGATGCGGATGTGGACGGATTTCAGATCCGCACCCTGATTTTGACCATGCTCTACCGCCTATGCCCCACCCTGATTCAGGACGGCTATGTATTTATCGCAGAGTCCCCGCTGTTTGAGATCACCTGCAAGGAGCGGACCTGGTTTGCCTACAACGAGGCGGAGAAGGCGAAGATTCTCAAGGAGCTGGCCGGGCAGAAGATTACGATCCAGCGCTCCAAGGGCCTGGGCGAAAATGAGCCGGAGATGATGTGGATGACCACCATGAATCCGGAGACCCGGCGGCTCATCAAGGTTATGCCGGAGGATGTGGAGCGCACTGCCCACTACTTTGACATTCTTTTGGGGGACAATCTGCCCCAGCGGAAGTTGTTTATTGCCGAAAACGGGGCCAAATATTTGGATTTGGCCGATATTTCTTAGAGGGAACCAATTATGGCGAAAAAAAAGCAAGAGCCCCAGCACAGCCGCGTCCGCATGGACAAGGTGGTGGGGCTGGTAGGCTCTACCATGGAACAGCCTATTTCTGAGACGCTGGAACTAAACTATATGCCCTACGCCATGTCCGTCATTGTCTCCCGGGCGATTCCGGAGATCGACGGTTTCAAGCCCAGCCACCGCAAGCTCCTGTACACCATGTATAAAATGGGCCTGCTGACCGGCGGGCGCACCAAGTCGGCCAATATTGTGGGCCAGACCATGCGCTTAAACCCCCATGGCGACGCGGCTATCTATGAAACTATGGTGCGGCTGGCCAAGGGCAACGAGACCTTGCTCCACCCCTTTGTGGATTCCAAGGGCAATTTTGGCAAGGTCTATTCCCGGGATATGGCCTATGCCGCCTCCCGGTATACCGAGGCCAAGCTGGCGCCTATCTGCGCCGAGCTGTTCCGGGACATCGACTACGACACGGTGGACATGGTGGACAATTACGACGCCTCCACCAAGGAGCCGTCTCTGCTGCCCTGCTCCTTTCCCAATGTGCTGGTGTCCGCCAACCAGGGAATTGCTGTGGGCATGGCCAGCAACATCTGCTCGTTTAACCTAGCGGAGGTTTGCGCCACGACGGTGGGGCTGATGAAAAATCCGGAGCACGACATTTTGCAGACCCTGCCGGGGCCGGATTTTTCCACCGGCGGCCAGCTTTTGTTTGACGAGGCGGCCACAAGAGAAATCTATCGCACAGGCCGGGGCAGTTTCCAGCTTCGCGCCAAATGGCGGTATGTGAAAGAGGGGAATCTGATTGAAATCTCACAGATTCCCTATTCCACCGCCATTGAGGTGATCATGGACAAGGTGGCGGAGTTGATCAAAAGCGGAAAGATCAAGGAAATCTCCGACATGCGCGACGAGACGGATCTGGGGGGCCTGAAGCTGGCCATTGATCTAAAACGAGGCGTGGACCCGGATAAATTGATGCAAAAGCTGTTCCGGCTGACCCCGTTGCAGGACAGCTTCGCGTGTAATTTTAACATCCTGATCGCTGGGATGCCCCGGGTGATGGGCGTGGGAGAGATCTTACAGGAGTGGACTGCCTGGCGTACGGAGTGCGTCCGCCGCCGGATCTTCTTCCAGGTGCAGAAAAAGCAGGAGCGGCTCCACCTGCTGCGTGGCTTGGAGAAGATTCTACTGGACATCGACAAGGCCATTCGTATCATCCGCCAGACGGAGCTGGAAAGCGAAGTGGTGCCGAATCTGATGATCGGCTTTGGAATCGATCAGATTCAGGCCAATTTTGTGGCGGAAATTAAGCTGCGCAACATCAATCAGGAGTATATTCTCCGGCAGACCAAGGCGATTTCAGAGCTGGAAGAGGAAATTGCCAGACTTCAGGATACCATGCGCTCCAATCGGAAGCTGCAAAAGGTGATCATCTCCGAGCTGGAACAGGTGGCAAAGAAATATGGCCAGCCCCGGAAGACCCAGATTCTCTATGACCTGCCAAAGCAGGTCCCGGAGCAGGAACTGGAGGAAACCGAAGGATATCCTGTGACCCTGGTAGCCACCCAGGACGGCTATTTGAAGAAAATTCCCCAAAGCTCTATGCGCAACGCGCCGGAGCAAAAGGTAAAAGAGGGCGACCGGGTGGTCCTTCAGCTGGAGACGAACAGTCAGGCGGAGGTGTTGGTGTTTACCGACCAATTTCAGTGCTATAAGACCCGGCTGCTGGAATTTGAGGACTGCAAAGCTTCTCTTCTGGGCCAGTATCTGCCCCAGAAGCTGGCTATGGAGCCTGGGGAGAATGTGGTCAAGGTGGTTCTACCGGGGGACTACCAGGGCTTTGTGCTGTTCTGCTTTGAAAACGGCAAGATTGCCCGGGTGCCGCTGTCGGCCTATGCCACCAAAACCAACCGAAAAAAGCTAACCGGCGCCTATTCCGATAAGAGCCCGCTTCGGGCCATTCTGGCCATGGAGACGGATGGGGAATTGGCGGCCTATTCCACCGACGGCCGGGCCATGGTCTTTTCCACTGCCCTACTGCTGCCCAAGACCACCCGCAGCACCATTGGAATTTCGGTGCTGACCCTACGGAAAAAGGCGACTTTGGATACGGTGGTTCCCCTGGAAGGCAGCGGGATTTCAAATCCGGCCCGATATCGTTGCCGCACACTGCCTGCGGCGGGGGCAGTATTAAAGCCAGAGGACAGTCTACAGCTGTCCATCACAGACCGCTAACCAGGCGCTTGCCGGCGTAAAGTGTGCGCCATGAAAGACGTTGGGGAACGTCTATGGCGGTCCTTTGCTGTGCGGAAGGTGGCCGCTTTGCGTCAATGGAGGTATAAATAATGAAAAAGAGAATGTCCTGGATTGTCTGGGCGCTTGAGATTCTGGCAGGCAGCGCCCTGTTTGCCCTGGGCTTCGATTTGTTTCTGGAGCCGAACAATATAAACGCCGGCGGCATTTCTGGCCTAGCCATTATATTTATCCGTATTTCTGGCATTGGTACGGTGGGCATTGTGCAGGCGTTGATGAATCTGCCCCTGTTTTTTCTGGGCGGGCTGAAGGTGGGCAAGCGGTTCTTTGCAGGCTCGCTTTTGGGACTGGTGGCCAGCTCTGTCTTTCTGGATCTGTTCGCCAGGATTCCAGCGCCGGCGACGGAACCGCTGATTGCCGCTATCTACGGCGGTCTTCTCTGTGGCGCGGGCCTGGGGGCGGTGTTTGTCTGCGGCGGCTCCACCGGCGGATCGGATATTCTGGTGCGGCTTTTGAAGCTGCGCTGGCGCAATGTCCCCATTGGACAGATTTCCATGAGCTTTGATATTGTTGTGGTGGCTCTGACCGGTATTGTGTTTTGGGATATCAGCCGGGCATTGTATTCTGGCGTGGCTATTTTTATCACCGGAAAAATTATCGACGCGGTGGTATACAGCTTTGACTATTCCAAAGTGGCCCTGATTATCACCCGGCGGTACCAGGAGGTGGCCAAGCAGATCGACCGGCGGCTGGACCGTGGCGCAACTTTTTTGTATGGCCAGGGCAGCTACAGTGGAAAGGACACCAAAGTGGTGCTCACGGCGGTGAAAAAGCAGCAGATTTCGGAGCTGAAAGAACTGGTGGTGGAATTGGATTCGGACGCGTTTATCATTTTCCAGGATGCCCACCAGGTACTTGGCGACGGATTCTCCCGGTATAGTAAGGACGCTCTATGATGTATTGGAAAAAGAGACGGGCGGCGGCTTTGGTTGCTGGACTGGCCCTGGCGCTGGGCGGATGCAGGGGTTGGCGTACCGGCAGCTATAGTTCTGTGATACCCCACCAGGAACGACAGATGCAGATCTCCTCTCAAGCGCCCCGGGTATCCACCTTGGCGGAGCTACGGGGTGCGGTGCGGCAGATGGTGGACAACCGAACAGAGAGCGGCGCAATTATTTTGGAAAATTTTAGTGAGGAGCATGTGGAATCGGATATGCTCCAGGTGATGGACTATATTCGCAATACCTATCCCATGGGCGCCTATGCAGTGGAGGAGATCTCCTATACGCGCGGCACCAGTGGGAACCAACCTGCCCTGGCTGTGACGATCCGCTATGGCAAGACCCGGCAGGAGATGGAAAATGTGCAAATGGTTTCGGGGATGAGTGGCGCGCAGAACGCTGTGGCAAAAGCGCTGGAAAACTGTGTGGATGGCGTGGTGTTTCAGTTAACCGGATATACGGAGCTGGATTTTGCCCAGTTTGTCAAAGATTATGCCGAAACACATCCGGATATCGTGATGGAGCTTCCCAAGGTGACGGCCCAGGTGTACCCAGATACGGGGGATGCCAGGCTGGTGGAGCTGGGGTTTTCCTACGAGCACAAGCGGGAGGATCTTCGTAGCTGGCAAGCCCAGGTGGGCGAGGTCTATACGGCAGCGGCGCTGTATGTGAACAACGAGACCGAGGACGCCTGGAAGTTCGAGCAGTTGTACATCTTTCTGATGGAGCGATTTGACTATGCGCTGGAGCCCTCCATGACGCCGTCCTACAGTCTGTTGCTAGGCGGCAAGGGGGACAGCAAAGCCTTTGCTCTGACCTATGCCGCCATGTGCCGTCGGGTGGGGCTGAACTGCGAAACTGTGCTGGGTACGCGAAATGGAGAAACCTGGTATTGGAATATTATCATGATTGACGATACCTATTATTATGTGGACTTACTTCGCTGTGTGGAGGAGGATAGCTTCCGGCAACTTGTGGACAGCGATATGAGCGGTTATGTATGGGATACCTCCGCCTATCCGGAGTGCGGCGTGAAACAGGATACCTCCTACAAGCGGCAGCTTCAGGGACTGACGCAGTAAAAGAGCTGCTCCAGATCCGGTATCAAGCGCGCATACTTCTGCATGTGCGGTCCGCTGACGGCAGGCGGTTTGCGCACTGGCGGCGTATCACGTATTGGTATAATACAGATGCTCCGCTGTAAAACTTTTTTGAAACGCAGAGGGGAATATTTTTTCAAATAGGGCTTGACAAATCGAGGATTCTCGCTATAATAATAGAAGTTTCTGCGGGTGTAGCTCATCCGGTAGAGCGCCACCTTGCCAAGGTGGAGGTAGC
>CAOJND010000083.1 GCA_948439445.1 uncultured Eubacteriales bacterium
TTATTACCGGCAGATAGAAAATACAACGCAATGCAGAAGCTGCCGCAGAAGGCATTTTGCTGATGATAGAAGCCGCCCAAAGAGAGAATGCGCAGGTCACCGGCACCGATACCGCCACAATTGTCAGGGTATTTCGCACCGCCTTGTGGAAAATCGGATCGTGAAGCAGCTCAACATAGTTGGCAAAACCGATAAAAATATCCTTGCGATTCATAGTGGCATCAAAGAAACTGGTATAGACACACATGACCATGGGATACAGAACAAAGCCCACAAAAACTGCCAAAAAAGGCAGTAAAAATAGATATGCTGACAGAATCTCGCTGATCCCCGATCTCCTGTCAGCGCGATCTCTTTGGAATTGCTTTTTCATCGAGGCCGGCCTCCTTCCGTCTTGCGCAGATTACAAGCATGCTTTTCCAGTTAAGCACCGGCAGCCTCGTTGGCTTTTCTTGTAAATTCCGCCGCCGCCTCTGGGATATCCATGCCACCGGCAATGGCTTGAAGCATATTCCACCAGGCTGTACGGGCCTGTGGCCAGCCGAGCGTCACTTGATCATATTCGTCATAGTACTGGTTCAAAATACCATACTGCGTCATCCGTTCATCGCCCTCATACATATTCCCCAGGGATTTGCGAACCGGCCAATAGGTGGACGTGCGGACCGCCTCTTCCCCATTGGTATCGCAGATCCAACGTAGGAATGTTTTCGCTCCCTGGATTTTTTCAGCGCTTCCATTATCAAATACCCCAAAGCCCCAAATGCCTCCGGTGAGCCGGGGCGTTTCCCCATTGGTGGGGAACGCCATGGGAAACACATCGAAGGATAATGCGTCCGCGTGATTTTTCTCCTGGGCAACATTCCAGCAAAATGCCATGGCCAACGTTCCGTTGAGAAATAGGGAGATCTCGTCGCTGCCAGCAATGGAAGGATCAAAGGAAAGCCCCTGGGTGTTGTAGAGTGTTTCCAGCGCCCGAATATTTTCTGGGGAATCCACCGTATAGGCAGTGTGCTCCTGATTGGTAAATCTGCCGCCATATAAATTGGTCACCAGCGCGCGGGTTCCCTGGTCGCCCCCTGGGCCTGCGCAGTATATCGCTCCCACATGGGAATGGCCGTAGGACACCAGCGCCGCCACCGCGTTTAAAAAGTCCTCTGTGCTCCAGGTGTGAGACTGCTCGTCTATATACTGCCATGCTCCCGATGCCTCAAACAGCTCCCGATTCACTGCCATGGTGTGAGCAGTCATACACAGGGGGTATTCATAGTAGGCTCCACTTTTGCTCCGGCAAGCCGCCTCTACCATGGGATATACATCCGCTTTCACATCCTCTGTCCATAGCTCCGACAGATCCACCAGCAAACCTCTGGCGCCCCAGTTTGCCACCAAACGCTCTGGCCCCTCCATCACCAGGTCTGGGGCCTGTCCGCCCTCAATGGCAGTGTTGATTTGATCGTCTCCGTTGGTATAATCCAAATACTCCACGGTTACCCGAATCTCCGGGTGATCCCTGTGAAACCCATCCAATAGCTGACCTACGACGGCGTCATCCCCCCAGTTTCCAATTGGATACGTCCACAGGGTAATGGAAACGGTATCCTCCTGTTCAACGGGCGCAGCAGGACTGCAGCCCACCAGCGAAACCGCCATGGATAGCGCCAAAAGCAGCGAAAAAAATCGATTCATAAGCCCATTCTCCTTTTTCTTCAGCTTTTACGTAAATGAAGTCGGATATTCCCTTTTCTCCCTTCCAAATTTCCCTTGGAGGTCCAAAATCCTCCAACGCACTAAAAAGCGAAAGACTTTCTTGACAGAAGCAAAAAAGATGGTATGCTTAACAGAGAAACTTACCAAAAGACGGAGGCTTGTATGAAAAAACACATTGTTTGTCTGGGCGATTCCAATACCTATGGGTACTGCGCGGATCCTTCCGACACTACCGATGGCGCCGGAAAGCGGTTTAACGAGCAGGAACGCTGGCCCTGTCTGCTCCAGCAGGGATTGGGACAGAACTATCTTGTTTTAGAGGAAGGTCTACCCGGCCGGACCACAGTGTTTCGAGATCCCTTACACGAGGGCTTGTCCGCGTTGGACTATCTGTGCCCCTGTCTGGAAACCCACAAACCGGTATCGCTTTTGATCGTGATGCTGGGTACCAATGACACCAAGGAACGTTTCTCCGCTGATAGCCCGTGCATTGCCGCAGGCCTGGAACGGCTGCTTCGAAAGGCTCAGACCATAGATTGCTGGGAAACGCCAGATCAGCCAAATATTCTGGTCATTGCCCCTGTCCCCATCGGGCCAGAATTGGAAAATCTTAATCTCCGCGGTGATATGGGAAGAGGCTTTTGCGCCAAATCCCGGGAGCTGCCAGAGCTGTTCCAGCAGGTGGCCCAGCGTCTTGGCGCTCACTATCTGGATGCCAGCCAGGTTGGCGCAGAATATAACCGGGTGGATTATATGCATCTGACAAAAAAAGCTCACCATACCTTGGCCAACGCCTTGATCCAACGAATCCCCCTTATTGTGCCATAATTGCCATCGATTTTAAATTATTTCTTCTATTATCCAGGTTTTCCCACAGGAAAAACCTGGATAATTCAATTTTTTAATTAGAAAATTATTTTTCTGTGCTACAATAACACCAGACAACGCTTGTGGCGCTGCCACGTCTGGAGGGAATTCAAATCAACCAGGAAAAATTTTTTGAAGCGCACCGGTGGATCCGCCGGGAGCTGGATAATAGTATCTCATTTTGGCTGGAGCATGGAATGGATCCGGTATTTGGTGGGGTATATACCTGCTTGGACCGAACAGGGAATCTTTATTCTACGGACAAAAGCGTGTGGATGCAGGGTCGTTGCGCCTGGAGCTTTGCTTGGCTTTGCCACCTCTATGGCCCAAAGCCCCAATGGTTGGACGCCAGTAAAAGCTGCTTGGAATTTTTGGAGAAGCACTGTGTCAACCAGGAATCTGGAGGACGGCTGTTTTTTACCGTTACCGGGGACGGAAGACCCCTACGGCAGAGACGATACTGCTTCAGCGAAGCCTTTGCCGCAATGGCCAACGCAGAATACTATGGCGTCACAGGGGATCCCCTCTGTTTGACTCGAGCCAGAAAGTATTTTGAGCTGGTTTATCAGTTGAACAATGGCGCCCTACAGGACCCAACCGGCCTTGGCCCCAAAATCATACCCCAATCCCGCGCCGTAAAATCACTGGCCGATTCCATGATCTTTTTGAACCTGTGCTGTGTGTTTCGCCGGTGTGATCCAGAGCGGAAGGCGCTGTATGACCAGCGGGCCGCTGCCTGCGCCGATGCAATTGCTCGTTTTCATGTCAAGCTTCAGTTGGGCTGCACCCTGGAAACAGTCGGACAAGATGGAAAACCTCAGTTGGAACATTCTGCTGGAAGACTGGTCAATCCCGGCCATGATATGGAGTGCAGTTGGTTTCTTTTGGAGCAGGCCGCTGAAACCCAGGACAATGCCTTGATGGAACTGGCAATTCAAATATTCGACAACGCCTTTTCCCAGGGATGGGACAAAGAATATGGCGGAATTTTATACGCCCTGGACTGTCTGGGCCATCCCCCTGAGCTATACGAACATGATATGAAGCTCTGGTGGCCACACAACGAGGCAATGATCGCCAGTATGATGATTTATCGCCATACCAAGCAGCCGGATTATTTGGAAAAATTTTACCAGGTTTTAGACTATTGCCAAGTCCATTTTGCCGACCCTTCTTACGGCGAGTGGTTTGGCTATCTACGCCGGGATGGAGCGCCCACCCAGCCCCCATGTAAGGGCAGCACGTTCAAGGGGCCATTTCATCTGCTCCGGTGCCTATCCATGGTTGACAAACTGATGGAGCAGCTTTCCCAATCCCCGGATTTTTAATTTTGCCGCCGCGCAACTGCGCAAAACTGATTGACAGGGGATGCATATGAGAAATATTGAACCGTATCTTGGCGTAATTCCCGCTTTCTACGCCTGTTATGACGCCAAGGGAAAAATCAATCCGGAAGCCGTGGAGGCACTGACCCGTTACTATGTGGAAAAAGAGGTCAAAGGTTTGTATGTAAACGGCTCTTCTGGGGAGTGCATTTACCTGTCTGTGGAAGAGCGAAAGCTTATCCTGGAACATGTGGTACACGCCGCCCAGGGCCGGCTGACCATCATCGCCCACGTGGCATGCAACTGTACCCGAGACAGTCAGACCCTTGCCGCCCATGCGGAAAGTCTAGGCGTACACGCCATCGCCGCCATTCCGCCTATCTACTTTCATCTGACAGAGAAAGCCATTGCCGAGTATTGGAATTCCATTAGCGCCGCCGCGCCCAATACCGACTTTATCATCTACAATATCCCCCAATTGGCAGGCGTTACCCTGACCTTGCCGCTGTTTCGGAAGATGTTGGACAATCCCAGGTTAATTGGCGTAAAAAACAGTTCCCTATCGGTACAGGATATTTCACTTTTTCGAGACGTTGGTTGCCGGGGCAACAGACCTTTCGTGGTGTTCAACGGCCCGGATGAGCAATTTTTGGCCGGGCGGGTAATGGGCGCCTGCGGCGGCATCGGCGGCACCTACGGCGTCATGCCGGAGCTGTTTGAAAAGCTGGACAGCCTGATTTCTCACAACGACTGGAAAACCGCGCAGGCTTTACAGCTGCAAATCAATCGGATCATCCAGCTACTGCAAGCGTCGGAAGGCGATCTTTACGCCGCTGCCAAGGCTGTTTTGCGGCTGCGGACTGGGTTGGAACTTGGCGGCGTCCGGCCGCCGCTCTTAAATCTTACGACACAGGACGCCCCTACAATCGCGCAGGCAGCCGACATGATCCAAACCGCGATTCAAACCTACTGCTGATACAAATATCCCCCCTGCAGCAAAGCCGCAGGGGGGATTATGATTGTGATTACATCAAGCAAATAGGGGGCTCTGATACACACCCTGGTCAATGAGCTTTTGGAAACTCTGACGCACCGCCGGTGCATCCTGTTGGTAGGTGACTCCGAACCATTGATCCTTGGTGGGCAAAACCACTACCGTAACCTGCTTTTTTGCCAGCAGATGATCCATCACCACTGGAATCAAAAACTCAGAGCCCACAATATTCAAATTCTGACTGAGAAACTGCTCAAATTCCCCTTCTAAAATCTCCAGCACATCCGGCGTAAATCCCCAGAAATTCATGGACACATAGGCGTCCTGTTCAACCGGCACCAAACCCTCCGCCGTTTTCACGCCTGCACCGAAAGAACATTTCACAATGTTTTTCGTCTCCTTCACCTGGACCAGATGCAGCTGGCTGTCCACTTGGCAGATACCTCTGGTCACACCCCCATTTTCACTGAGGGTATTTCCCAGCCGAAAGCCCGCCATACAGTATTGCCCTCTGGTATGTGCTGGCAGGGCGCGAAGATGGTTGTAAAGCTGGACAAATGCCTCTTTTCCATAATAGTCGTCGGCATTGATCACTGCGAATGGACCGTGTAGTAAGCCCTTGCAGGCCAAAAGCGCGTGTCCTGTTCCCCAGGGCTTGCTGCGATCCGGCGGGCAAACAAACGTACCCGGCAGTTCCTGCAAGTCCTGATATGCATAGGCCACTTGAACCCCTCGGGCAGCGCACAGGGCCTCCATCCGAGAGCCAATTACCTCTCGAAATACCTGTTCAATATCCCGGCGGATAATAAAAACCACCCGGTTAAAACCGGCCTCCAAGGCATCGTGAATGGAATAATCTATAATAATTTCTCCAGAGGGACCCACCTGCTCCAACTGCTTTATGCCGCCATATCGAGCGCCGATCCCCGCTGCTAAAATCACCAGGGAATAGGTTTTGTCCATAAGCTCCTCCTTTTCTTGCCTCCGGTCCATACGTTGGCCAGTTTTCCAATCACAATCGTGGCATTTCTGCGAAAAAGGCATCTATTTCGCCAGTCTTCAAACAGCGATTCCCGTAGTTTCACGTTAAAACGCGCATTTATCCGCAATGTATGTTTTCAGCTGATCGATGGGAATCCGGACCTGCTCCATGGTGTCCCGATCTCGGACCGTGACACAGTGGTCCGCTGGGGTATTGTCGTCGCCCACCGTCTGAAAGTCCACCGTAACGCACAGCGGCGTGCCAATTTCATCCTCCCGGCGGTAGCGCTTGCCGATGGAACCGGCGTCGTCAAAATCCACCATGAAGTCTTTTTGTAGCATATGGTAGATTTCCTCCGCCTTGGGGCTAAGCTTTTTGGATAGAGGCAGCACAGCAGCCTTAAATGGCGCCAGCGCCGGATGCAGGTGCAGCACGGTACGCACATCGGGATTGCCCTTCTTGTCCTGCCCAACTACCTCCTCGTCATAGGCCTCGCACAAAAATGCCAACGCCACCCGGTCGCAGCCAAGACTTGGCTCAATGACATAGGGGATGTAATGCTCATTGGCCTCCTGATCATAGTAATCCAATCCCTTGCCAGATGCCTCCTGATGTCTTCCCAGATCGTAATCCGTCCGGTCGGCAATGCCCCACAGCTCACCCCAACCATTGCCAAAGGGGAACTGATATTCAATATCCGTGGTGGCTCTGGAATAGAACGCAAGCTCCGCAGGTTCATGGTCCCGCAGACGCAAACTCTCCTCTTTGATCCCCAAACTGATCAGCCAATTTTTGCAGAAATCCTTCCAATAGGCAAACCACTCCAAATCCGTGCCGGGCTTGCAGAAAAACTCGCACTCCATCTGCTCAAACTCCCGGGTGCGGAAGGTGAAGTTGCCCGGGG
>CAOJND010000084.1 GCA_948439445.1 uncultured Eubacteriales bacterium
AATCACCTGGATATCGCCTCCCGGGAGTGGGTGGAGGCCGCCATTGAGGAATTTGAGGGGGTCTTACTGTTTGTCTCTCACGACCGGTATTTTATCGAGCGGTTCGCCGAGCGAATTTGGCTGCTAGAGGATGGAACCATCCGGGATTTTCCCTGCGGCTATCAAAAATACCGCTCCATTTTAGAGCATGAGGCCGCCGCCCGGCATCCGGTGCCGCCAACGCCCAAGGTCAAAAAGGAAAAACCCAGAGGCGGGGACCGGGAGAGCGCCAAGCAGGTGCGCCGGCTGGAACGGGAGATTGCAAAGCAGGAGCAGGCGGTAGCCGCCCTGGACGCTGCCATTCAGGCCGCAGCGGCGGATTATCAAGAGCTGACCCGTTTGCTGACAGAAAAGGAGACGGCGGAGCAAGCTCTGCTGGAGCTGATGGAAACCTGGGAAGCCGCCAGCGAAAGCCTGGGCTGAGGCGGCTATCTGAAGGCGAAAAACTGTCTATTGACACGATTCCTTTTGTACGATATAATAGGGTAAAGTGGCCTGTTTTTGGGCTTTAAAATGAAGGAGCGTATGGTATGAGTTCCTGTAATGGAAATTGTTCCGCCTGTGATTCCGACTGCCAAGACCGGAAAGCGGAGAGCCTGCTGGCCAAGCTAAATGAGGCTTCCCAGGTCGGTAAGGTGATCGCCGTGATGTCCGGCAAGGGCGGTGTGGGAAAAAGCACCGTTACGTCTATGTTGGCGGTGGCCATGGCCCGGCAGGGTAAGCGGGTTGGCATTCTGGACGCGGATATCACCGGTCCATCCATTCCCATGGCCTTTGGGGTGAGCGAGTGCCAGGGAGCGGATTCCTCCGGCTTATCCCCCGCGGTGTCTTCTACTGGAATTCAGATTATGAGTATCAATCTGCTGCTGGACAACTGCACCGATCCCGTGGTATGGCGCGGGCCGGTGATTGCCGGGGCGGTAAAGCAGTTCTGGACTGACGTGGTCTGGAAGCAGGTGGACTATTTATTTGTAGATATGCCTCCCGGCACCGGAGACGTGCCTCTGACCGTGTTTCAGAGTCTGCCGGTGGACGGGGCGGTGATTGTGACCAGCCCCCAGGGGCTGGTGGATATGGTGGTTACCAAGGCTGTGAAAATGGCCGGTATGATGCATGTGCCAGTGCTGGGGTTTGTGGAAAATTACAGCTACTTGCAATGCCCCGACTGTGGAAAGCAGATTTCTGTATTTGGACAGAGTCACCTGGAACAGACCGCAGCAGCGTTTCACCTGCCGGTCTTGGCCCGGCTGCCCATCCAGCCCCAGGTTGCCGCCTGCTATGACAATGGCCAGATGGAGACGGTGGACACCAGCGCTTTGCAAGAAGCGGTGGCAGCAATAGAGCGGGTATAAAGAGACGACGGCGGCCGGAATCTGGTTCCGGTACGCCGGACGATTACACATATACTGGGAGGCATTTCTATGGTTCGTGCGATTGTTGGCGCCAATTGGGGCGATGAGGGCAAGGGAAAGATTACAGATGTACTTGCTGCGGACGCAGATGTGATCATCCGGTTCCAGGGCGGAAGTAATGCTGGGCATACGATTATCAATCAGTATGGCCGTTTTGCACTGCATCAACTGCCTTCCGGCGTGTTCTATGACCATACGGTCAATGTGATTGGCAACGGTGTGGCGCTGGATCTTCAAAAATTTCTGACCGAGGTGCAGGCACTGAAGGAGGCCGGGATCAATCCCAATTTGATGGTGTCCGACCGAACCCAGATTGTGATGCCATACCATGTGCTGTTCGATCAGTACGAGGAGGAACGGTTGGGTGGCAATTCCTTTGGTTCCACCAAATCCGGTATCGCCCCGTTTTATTCCGACAAATACTCCAAAATTGGCTTCCAGATTTCGGAGCTGTTCGACGAGGACTACTGCCTGAAAAAGCTGGAGCGGGTATTGGAAATTAAAAATGTACTTTTAACTCATCTATATCACAAGCCGGAGCTTTCCGCAGAGCAGGTCTATGCACAGTTGAAGCCCTTACGGGACGCGATTGCCCCCTATGTAGGCGACACCTTCCATTTCCTCCGCCAGATGCGGACAGAGGGCAAGACCATTTTGTTGGAAGGACAGCTTGGCTCCATGAAGGATCCGGATTTCGGAATCTATCCCATGGTTACCTCCTCCTCCACCCTGGCTGGTTTCGGCGCAATTGGCGCCGGATTGCCACCATATGATATCAAGGATATTGTCTGTGTGGTAAAGGCCTACTCCTCTGCTGTGGGCGCAGGCGCTTTTGTCAGTGAGATTTTTGGAGAGCAGGCCGACGAGCTGCGCCGCCGGGGCGGCGACAAGGGTGAATTTGGCGCCACCACCGGCCGTCCCCGCCGGATGGGTTGGTTCGACTGCGTGGCAACCCGCTATGGCGTTCAGGTGCAGGGTGCAACCCAAGTCGCTCTGACTGTAGTGGACGCCCTTGGCTATCTGGATCAGATCCCAGTCTGCGTGGGCTATGAGGTGGATGGTCAAGTGATTCAGAATTTCCCCACCACCACGGTTTTGGAGCGCTGCAAGCCGGTGTTGGAGGTCCTACCCGGTTGGAAGCAGGATATCCGGGGTATTCGGCACTATGAGGAATTGCCCGAAGCTTGCCGCCGGTATGTGGAGTTTATTGAAGCCCAGATCGGCGTACCCATTCGGATGGTTTCCAACGGTCCTGGCCGGGATGAAATCCTGTGCCGGTAAGCTGTTTCCCAGCGTCAATTGACAAGTAGAAGCATCCCCCCACGTTTGAAGCAATCAAACGTGGGGGGATTTGATATGAATCGGAATTAAAAGCGCGCAGCGCGCTGGCCCATCAGGGCGAAAGGAGAACCGGCACCGGGCTTCGAAGCGTCATGGAATCCGGCGTCACAGCGCAGTCCATGGCCAGGATTGTCACACCTCCGGCCGCCGCCTCCCGTAGCGCCTGGCCAAAGGCCGGGTCCGTTTCGTCATTGGGGTATAGGGATACCGCCTGCGCCATCTGAATGACAAACAGCACATAAGCGCCATATCCTCTCTGGGCCGCCTGTAACAAACCGCGCAGATGCTTCACCCCCCGCTGGGTAGGCGCGTCGGGAAAGGCGCAGATCCCATTGTGTTCTAAAGTTACCCCCTTGACCTCCAGCAAGCAGGGTTTTCCCCGCAGGGTGAAGGAGAAATCGAATCGGGCATCTCCATAAACCGTCTCCGCTCGGAGTGCCTCTACCGGCCCTAGGCCCCCAGCCGCCAACCACTCCCCCGCTGCCGCGTTTGGCGCCTGGGAGTCCATATTGATCAGCCGGTTGCCTTTTTCCACTGCAATCAGATCATAGTGGGTTTTTCGGGCGGGATTTTGGTCCCGCCGGCACCAGACCTTGGCACCGGTAGGCAGCAGCTCCCGGCACCGGCCGGTATTTTTCACATGGCATAGCTGAAGCTGGCCTTCAATCTCCACATGGGCGATAAAGCGGTTGGGCCGCGCCAGAAAAATTCCCGGCGTCATATCGGTATAGCGCAAGCGGCGCACCTCCTTTCAGATGCCAAATCGGGGTCTAAAAGACATTCTTAGGCCCGTTCGCCATGGCCCCTACCCCATGAATACGCTCAGGTCGCTGTAATTTCCCAGGTGGATTACAATCATTCCATTGTGCCACTGGATCGAGCCTTCCGCAGGATATAGAGGCATGGTATTTGCAAATCCGGAGTCCAGCAGCTCCTGGCGTTGCTCCGGGGAGATTCTCCACTTGTCGCAGCCTAAAAATGCGTTGATAAACGTGGTACCACAGTATTCGCTCACCAGACTGGTATTCATACCGCTGAACTCCTCCAGCCCGGCAAAGCGTACTTTATTGCCAAAGGTGTCTTTGGCACTTCCCACCAGCACAACGGGGGTGCTGGTGGTATATCCGTCCATCATCTCCAACTGGCACATCAGGCGATTGGCCAGGGCGTAACTGTTTTCATACACCAGCTGTACCCGCAGGTAGGCAGTATTGGTCACACAGAAATTGCTCCACACCAGGATACCGCACAGACACAGGGCAGCGGCACCGGGAAGCTTCCAAAACCCATTCCCACAGGGCGCAAGCTGGTGGATACAAAGCTCAAAAATCTTTAGTAGGAACACATAGACCAGCACAAAGGCATAGTGCATCAACAGATTGGTCTGGGTATTTCCTGCCGCAATAATGCAGATCAGATTCAGGGCCGCAGGCATCAGCGCTACCCCCAAAAGCAGCAGGCAAAGCCGCAGTGGCCTTTGATACAGCCGGTGGGAGATGATCAAAAAGATGCCGCCGCCAACCCCAAGGGCCAGCAAAAGCAGATGGACCATTCGAACACCGGTGGACAGGAATGCGGGTCTCCAGAAAAACCGCACAAATTCATAATAGGTCTGGGGAACTGCGCGCAAATAATCCAGGATGCCGCTGTTCACAGCCTTGTCCATTCCCCGATATCCGGAAAGCGCCGTGCCCTGAAGCCACAGACATACCTGTAGGATCAGCCGGTACAACACCAGCGCCCCACCAATGGTCAGAAGCGCCAGTCCACCCCGACGGAAAATTTCCTTGGTCGAGGTGTGGAAAAACAGCCCCAGCATACAGTCAAACAGCAAAAGCCCTACGGCATAACAGATAAAAGACTGGTAAATCCCCACGGAAACCGCCAGAAACACCATGGCGGCAGCCCAGCCAAACCGGTAGCGTTTCATGACATATACTCCGGCGGCGTTCAGTAGCAGCGCGAAGAAATAGGCGTCCGCCGTATACAGGTATGGGAAAATGCAGCAGATTGATGGAAAGGAAACCAAAAAGCCAGCGCAAAGCACAATACACGCCGGGTTTTTCAGCTCCAGCGCCCGCACCGTCAGCCCGGCAGCCCAAGCGATGGCAAAAATGGTAAGTAGCGCGATGACCACAGGGGTTTCATATAGCCCGCTAAAGCTGGAGAACAGGGACAGCGACCAGCGGCCACTGGTCAGGTTGCTGTTTTTCGATATTAAGCTCACCACGCCGTCGTGATTGATCAGCAAATTGGAAAAGACAAATAGGTGCACGATAAAACCGATCCCCATTGTCGATAAAAAAGCCAGCCGAAATTCCTTGGAAAGTCTTCTCCACAGCCCGGGCAGATCTGGCCAGCAGGCCTGTTCCCCTGTTTCCAGATTCCTTTTTTCATTCTCCACCTCAATTTGCGCCGTCTTTTTCAAACAAAAGCGTTTCATTGGTATCACCTCTTCAAAACAATTCTGTCCCACCAAAGGCGGGAAGTCCTCTGCCGCCTGTTTTCCCACTCTGGTCAGCGCCCAAATGGCGCTAGAAAACGTCTTTACATAAAAACACAGCCTGCGCCACAGATCGGGCACAGGCTGTGCAAAAAGTCATTACAGATACTTGGCGGAACTGACCTTCACGCCGGGACCCATTGTGGAAGTCACAACGCAGGAACGAACATACTGACCCTTAGCAGCGGCGGGCTTGGCCTTGATAATGGCCCGCATCAGGGTATCCATGTTCTCTGTTAGCTTCTCAGAGCCAAAGGAAACCTTACCAATGGGACAGTGGATAATATTGGTCTTGTCCAGACGATATTCCACTTTACCGGCTTTAATCTCTTTGACAGCAGCAGCCACATTGGGCGTCACAGTGCCAGCCTTGGGAGAGGGCATCAAGCCCTTGGGGCCAAGGACCTTACCAAGACGGCCCACAATACCCATCATATCCGGGGAAGCCACAACTACGTCGAAATCGAACCAGTTCTCCTTGGTGATCTTCTCCACCAGATCCATGCCGCCGGCAAAATCGGCCCCCGCCTCCTTCGCCTCATCCAGCTTGGCATCCTTGGCGAACACCAACACCCGGCGCGTCTTGCCGGTGCCGTTGGGCAGAACCACAGCGCCACGGACCTGCTGGTCAGCATGGCGGGAGTCAACACCCAACTTCACGTGCAGTTCAACTGTCTCGTCAAATTTCGCAGACGCGGCCTTAACCACCAGACCCAGCGCCTCGGTGGGATCATACTGAACAGAGCGGTCGATCAGCTTCGCGCTCTGCTGATACTTTTTACCTCTAAACAATGTCATATCCTCCTTAAAGTGGTGATGCGGAATAATCCTCCCACATTTCCGGGATCATGGCCCGGACAGCAAATATCAGTCAACCACAACAACGCCCATGGAGCGGCAGGTACCCGCCACCTGGGACTCGGCAGCCTCTTGGCTGTTCACATTCAGATCGGGCAGCTTGGTCTTGGCGATTTCCGCAACCTGCGCTTTGGTAATGGTGCCGACCTTCGTCTTGTTGGGCACGCCGGAACCCTTGTCCAACCCAATGGCCTTCATGACCAGCATGGGGGTAGGCGGGGTCTTGGTGATAAAGGTAAAGCTACGGTCTGCATACACAGTGATAACCACGGGGATCTTATAGCCTTCCATATCCTTGGTGCGTGCGTTGAACTCTTTGATAAATGCCGCAATATTTACGCCGTGCTGGCCCAGGGCAGGACCCACAGGAGGGGATGCGGTAGCCTTGGCGGCGTTAATTTGCAATTTGATAATACCGGTGACTTTCTGTGCCATGATAAAGCACCTCCTGAATAAAATGTGGTAATGATGCGACTTGCGCATATTTAGCGGGGCCACAGGCCCCTCCCACGTCACGACCGGAAAACCGGCCCGAAGCGTTTATTGGGAAACGAGTTCCACCTGGTCAAGCTCAAACTCAACAGGCGTCTCGCGGCCAAACATGGATACCACCACGCT
>CAOJND010000085.1 GCA_948439445.1 uncultured Eubacteriales bacterium
CCCCCCATTGAAGTGGTTGACATGGGCGTGAAGTACAAGGGCCACAACCCCGAGTCCCAGACCTTCGTCACCATTGGCGAACGGATTCACTGCATCAGCCCGGCCATCCGCAAAGCTATGGACGAGCGGGACCCCGCTCCCATCCTCAAGCGTGCTGCCGAACAGATCGCCGCCGGCGCAACCTATCTGGACGTCAACATCGGCCCTGCAGAGAAGGACGGTCCCGAGCGCATGATGTGGGCTGTACAGCTATTGCAGCAGAATTTCGACAATGTGCCGCTGGCCCTGGATACCGCCAACAAGAAGGCAATCGAAGCCGGTATTAAGGTCTACAACCGGACCAACGGTAAGCCCATTGTTAACTCTGCCGACGCCGGTTCCCGTATCTCCAACATCGACCTGGCCGCTGCCAACGACGCCATCTGTATTGCCCTTTGCTCCGCCGACGGCATTGCAAAGGACAACGAAGAGCGGATGAAGCACTGCCACAACATGCTGGAGCGTGGCCTGAGCCTGGGCATGGAAGCCACCGATCTGTGGTTCGACCCCCTGTTCCTGGTGGTCAAGGGCATGCAGGACAAGCAGATGGACGTGCTGAACGCCATCAAGCTGTTCTCCGACGAGGGCCTCAAGTCCACCGGCGGTCTGTCCAACAACTCCAACGGCGCGCCGAAGAACGTCCGGCCCATTATGGACTCCGCGTTGGTTGCTATGGCTATGATGCAAGGTCTGACCTCCGCCATCGTGAACCCCTGCGACCTGCGGCTGATGGAAACCATCAAGTCCTGCGACATCTTCAAGGATCACGTGCTGTATTCCGATTCCTATTTGGATCTGTAATTCGTTTTTGTACCCGTGGCCGGGAGGGATGCTCCCTCCCGGCCACGTTGCAAGGGGCATATCCCCCGTAGGGGGATGAGAAACGGCGGATTTCTTGTTCTCTGGGATGCTTTAGCACCTTGGAGAAGAGGAAATTTTGTGCTCCGGCCTGAAAAACCGGAGAATTTCATCATGATTTGGAGGAATTACCATGAGCGTATTAACCGATCTGATCTACGGTGGCTCCAATGCGGTTGCCGGTCTGACCGAGGGCGCCGTAAACGACGCCATTGCAAAATTTGGCGCGGAAAAGGAAATCGCCTTCCCCGATACCGCCTACTTCTTCCCCACCATCTATGCCGCCACCGGCGTCAAGGTCAAGACCCTGGGCGATCTTCCCGCCTGCGTAGATGTGCTAAAAAGTCTGATCACCAATCAGGAAGATTTGGGCCAGGCATTGAACGCGGGCCTTGCCACCGCAGTTGGCGCGGAAATTTTGGAAGGCCTGAAATATGTGGAAAGCAGCGACCCTTACGCGGAGGATTCCGGCATTGGCTTTGTTCCGGATCCCATCATTCGCTCTCTAGGCGTACCGCTGGTCACTGGGGACATCCCTGGCGTTGCCGTGGTGCTGGGCCAGGCAGAAAATCCGGAGGACGTGTGCAAGGTGGTCAAAGATTACCAGTCCAAGGGCATTTTGACCTTCCTGATTGGAAACGTGATTGAGCAGTGCGCGCAAGGCGGCGTCAAAATGGGTCTGGAGCTGCGTGTGGTTCCCCTGGGCCATGATGTAACCTCTGTTATCCATGTGGTCACAGTGGCGGTTCGGGCGGCGCTGATCTTCGGCAACGTAACACCTGGCGATTTGGGCGCTCTACTGGCCTATACAAAAGAGCGGGTTCCCGCCTTTGTCAACACCTTCGGTCCCATTGATCCGGTGGTGGTCTCCGCCGGTGCGGGCGCCATCGCCCTGGGCTTCCCAGTGGTAGTGGATGTGGATCTGGGAGAAAATCAGGTGCCCGGCGCTTTGGAATCTGTCACCAACCACGACGACACGGTGAAAAAATCTCTGGAGCTGCGCAACATTAAGATCAAGACTACGGAGCTTCCCGTGCCCGTGGCTTTTGCGGCCGCCTTTGAAGGTGAGATCATCCGCAAAGCCGATATGAAGTGCGAATTCTACTCCGGCAAGAATCCCACCGCCGAGCTGGTAATGATGCGGGAGATGAGCCAGGTAGAGGATCACAAGATCACCATTATTGGCGACGACCTGGACTGCGGCAAAAAAGACTTTGCCCTGGCAACCTTTGTGGAGGTAGCCGGCACGAAGATGCAGGCCGATTTTGAGTCCGTCATTGAGCGCAAATTCCATGCCTGGTTCAACTATCTGGAGGGCGTGATGCACACCGGACAGCGCAATCAGGTGCGGATCCGTGTGTCCAACGACGCCTATGACAAGGGCCTACGGCTGAAGGACTTTGCCGAGGTGCTCTACGTCATGATCATGAATGAGTTTGACGCCGTGGTGGACAAGTGCCAGGTCACCCTGATCACCGATCCGGCAGAGGCAGAAAAGTTCCGGGATCAGATAGCCGTACCGCGTTACAATGCCCGGGACGACCGGTTGAATTCCATGACAGACGAGTCTGTAGACCGCTACTACACCTGTATTCTCTGCCAGTCCTTTGCTCCGGCCCATTGCTGTGTGGTGACACCGGAGCGTCTGGGCCTGTGCGGCGCGGTGTCCTGGCTGGACGCCAAGGCCACCAACGAGCTGAACCCCACCGGCCCCTGTCAGCCGATTTTCAAAGAGGGCTGCCTGGACGAGCGCACCGGGCGGTTCGAAACGGTGAACAAGGCCATCACAGACGCGACCCACGGCGCTGTGGAAAATGTGACCTTGTACTCTATTTTGGAGGACCCCATGACCTCCTGCGGCTGCTTCGAGTGCATCTGCGGCATTGAGCCTATGAGCAACGGCTTTATTGTGGTCAACCGGGAATATAAGGGCATGACCCCCGCCGGAATGACCTTTGGCGAGCTGGCCTCCTGCACCGGCGGCGGCGTCCAGACCCCGGGCTATATGGGCCATGGCAGGCATTTTATCTCCTCCAAGAAGTTCATTTCCGCTGAGGGTGGCATTGAGCGAATTGTCTGGATGCCCAAGGAGCTGAAAGACGATGTGGCCCAACGGCTGAATCAAACCGCTTTGGAGCTGTATGGCATTGAGAACTTCACCGATCTGGTGGCCGACGAGACGGTTACCACCGATTGTGAAGAGCTGCTCAACTGGCTCACAGAAAAAGGCCATCCGGTTCTGGGTATGGAGCCGCTGATGTAAATAAAACCCCATAACGCGGCAGCCGCCTACCACAATCGTTGTGGTAGGCGGCTTAGACTGTCGAAAAACCCATTTGGGGTTTTCCGCCAAAAGAGTTGCAGTCTGCGCCGCGCACTCGTTGTGCGCTGTAAGCGCGCAACTCGCACACTTGCAGCCTGAGAAGTATTTTCTGCCACGCACATGTCGCGGCAGAAAATGATTTGACTTTCTTCGCCGCCCGCAGGCGGCGAACTCTGCGAGGCTTTTTGGCAAGCTGCACCGCCTACCACTATTGCTGTAGTAGGCGGTTGTTCTTTGCGAATTATTTTGTCACACGTTATAAAAACAGCTCGCCGGCACCGAAAAGTCGACTCCGCATGAAACCTCCAAAATGCCCTATAGGCGTTTACCTTATGTGAATAATTCCGATTTGAATACTTTTTTATCATAAATAGCCGGCGTCAAACTGTTATTTTGATACGCATTCACCATCGCTATCTGGATCCGTTGTATATATTCCTCTCCTTCATAGTTCATCACCTTAAATTCTAAGCAAAGCGACAGGCTTTGGTTTGGACGCTCTGCAACCTTTATCCATATCTGATCCATACCCAAAAGGAATGGAACCGTATCATGACCTTGTATCAAGTTCAGATTACAAGAAGCACAGAGAGAATATTGCTTGGACGCAACACAATTTCCATTCGGGTCTAGGACCTGAGATGTTACCGCGATGGGGCGTATATTGATCACATCCATTTCTTTTACATTCTTAATTTCAAACCAGAAATTGTCCCCCTCGTTTACTTTTTCTTCCCATTCAGCGTTGACATGAACGTAATTCCCTTCTATCGAAGCAGAAATTAGCTGTTGTAAATTATATTGCCTTAATCTATCTTCGTGAATCTCTCGAATATCAATTTGTGGTCTTCTGCGCGCTTCCTCAATTTGTAATAATCTGAAACTAATTTCATTTGACTTTTTCGTTTGATAAACGGCAACTCCCCCCAAAGACACAGTTCCAACAAACGTAATTAAGTCTCCAGCTTCCCAAACGGCTCCCAGCCACGGATGAGGTGCCGGAATGGAGAATAGCAGTTGAATGGCCCCTAAAAATAGTCCGACCAAAATAATGTATAATACAATTGGAAACCTTTTCATAACCCACACTCCTGGAAATCTTGTCTGTTATAATTTTAGGAAGCCAGCGAACTACAGCATTTTTCACCAATATTATAATAATTTCATATAGCGAAGTCAATTGTGCCACAGAGAATTGGTACAGGTTGGAGAATTGGGGAATCGATAAAAAACGCCCGATTGCCCATGGACAATCCAATTTGGATGTGCTATAATGAAAAAAAATGTGAAACGAGGACGATTCCTATGCCTAATATCGTATTTCAGATTGAAGGCGGCAGCCCTGTAACCATCACCTGTAGCGTTGGAGACAATCTGCTAGAACTGGCACGTCGAGCCAATGTAGCCATCGACGCACCCTGTTCCGGCAATGGCTCCTGCGGCAAATGCCGGGTTCAGTTGCTGGCAGGGGAGCTGGAAAGCCCCCGCAGCCGCCATATCTCCGAAGCGGAATATGCCGAAGGGTGGCGGCTGTCCTGCGCCAGCCGGGTGGTGGGCGACGCCACAGTGTTGGTGCCGGATATTGCCTCCGCCTATCAGTCCCGTATGAAAACCGCTGATCTGTCTTCCCCGGCGGAAATCGCCATTTTTGAGGCGGCGCAGACTGGACTAAAGGCCTCCGGCCTGTCCTTTTCCAACCAATTCCGGGCAGTGACGGTATCCATGGCGGAGCCAACCCCGGACGATACCATGCCTGACAATGAGCGGCTGACCTGGGCGCTGGAAGAGACCCTGGGCGTCTCCCAGATATCGATTCCCTTTGCCGTCATGGTGAAGCTTGCCCACACCCTGCGGGAAAATCGATTCCAGGTGGTCGTTAAAGGTGAGCTGCAAGGCGATACCTTTGTATGCATGGATATCTGCGCGCCGGAGGACACGGCCATTGTGGGCTGCGCCATCGACATCGGCACCACAACCATTTCCATGGTACTGGTGGATCTAGGAAGCGGCAAGATCTTGGCCAAAGGCTCCTCGGGTAACGGCCAGATTCGCTACGGCGCGGATGTCATCAACCGGATTATCGAGCAGAGCCGCCCCGGCGGCCGGAAAAAGCTGCAAGACGCCATTGTAAAAGAGACGCTCAGTCCCATTATCGCCAACCTGTGTAAAGCCGCCGGGATCTCCGCCAGAAGCATTCTCCGGCTCAGCGTAGGCGCCAACACCACTATGAATCATCTTCTGGTGGGGGTAGACGCTCAGAGCATTCGGATGGATCCCTACGTACCCAGCTTTTTCAGCTGGCATGGCCTGCTGGCGCAGGATTTACATCTGCCCGCCAATCCCCTGGCGCCGGTTTTGATTGCGCCGAACATTGGCTCCTATGTGGGCGGTGATATCACTGCCGGCACCCTGGCCAGCATGATCTGGGACAAGGAAGCGTTTAGTTTGTTCATCGATCTGGGCACCAATGGGGAAATCGTGTTCGGCAATCGGGATTTTCTCATGTCCTGCGCCTGCTCCGCCGGTCCCGCCTTTGAAGGCGGCGATATTTCCTGCGGTATGCGGGCTACCGATGGGGCAATTGAAGCCTGCACCATTGATAAAGACACCATGGAGCCTACCCTGCAAGTGGTGGGACCGGATGGCCAGCGGCCTGTGGGCATCTGTGGCTCCGGCATCATCGACATTATTTCCGAGCTGTTCCGCTGTGGCATCATCAACAACAAGGGCCTGTTTGCCCGGGAGGGCGACCGGGTCAAGCGGGACCACCACGGCATGGGCCGGTATGTGCTGGCTACTGCAGCGCAGTCGGAGACCGGCCGGGAGATTTCCATCAACGAGGTGGACATCGACAACTTTATCCGAGCCAAGGGTGCGATTTTCTCCGCCATCGATACCCTGCTCCGGTCTGTGGATATGAGCGTGGATATGATTGATCATGTATATGTGGCAGGCGGTATTGGCTCCGGGATCAATATGAAAAACACGGTAAACATCGGGATGTTCCCGGATGTGGACCTGGAAAAATTCAGCTACATTGGCAACTCCTCCCTGGCCGGTGCCTATGCCATGGTGCTCAGCGATCAGGCCAACGAAACCCTGGCCCAGGTGGCCACCAACATGACCTATATGGAGCTGTCCACCCATCCCGGCTATATGGACGCTTTTGTTGCCGCGTGTTTCCTACCCCATACAGACGCCAGTCTGTTTCCCCATAGCATACAGGAGGGATAACCATGCAAGTAGAAAATCACAAGGAGGAGGTCCCCTTCTCCTATTATACCAACCTCTACCGGCATGTAACTCCGGCGGAAATTGTCCAGCGGCTGTCCTTTGTGACCTGGGACGGGGCGGCGTTTCATCTGACGCTGTTGGATCGGGCGTTTGTCCTGTCCTGGCCGGAATACGCAATCGCCGTCTTGGACGGCGGGGCCGTGCCATCGCTGCCGGTGCAGACCTTTCTGTTGCGGCTGCTGCTGGAGGGAACCGACGTCCCCCCCGATGGCACCTGGAAGACTTTCCGGGAAATGCCCTGGGGAGAGCTG
>CAOJND010000086.1 GCA_948439445.1 uncultured Eubacteriales bacterium
CTATTTTACCACTTTCTGCATCTTTTTTTCTAGATTGTTTTTCAGAAGTAATATCTTTGCTGAAACGGCAGGTGTGCTGCTCCGGGGATATTCTGTAACACGTATTAGCTAGAGCACAACTTGTATCACAATATCGGGATCTCGATCTGGGGCAATACATCTTTGTTAGAGCGAAAAAGGTTCGCAATGTAGATGGTGTCATCGCGCCGGAATGGTTGTATAGAAGCTTGGCAGCAAATGTAATTATGCGTGGAGAACATAGGTTATGAAAAATATTGGGGGAGAAGAGGGGTGAGCATAGATTGGGAAAGGCAGTAAACAAATCAAAATGCAATTGGCGAAACGCGATTGTGTTTATTGCGTTGATTTCTTTGCTGGAGTGCTGTTTTTTTCGAAGTGTACTAGGATCTGATCTGCTAATCGGAAACTTAGGTGACGGCAGACTCTGCAATCTATTTGCTGAACACTGGTACCGCTTTTTTCAAGGAAAGGAAAGCGCGTTTGATTTAAGAATTTTCTATCCAGTGCAAAATACATTGGCGTATTCAGACTGTATGCTTGGATTTGGCATTCCATACAGCGTACTAAGAGCCCTCGGCGTTAGTATGTATTCGGCATATAAATGGGTTCTTATAGGATTCCATGTGTTTGGGAGTATTTGTCTATATTATCTTTTGAATAGCAAATTAAAAACAAATGCGCTAAGTTCATTTGTAGGACTTGTCGTGTTTTCGTATTCTAACGTATATCAGGTTAAGGCAACACATACACAGCTATTTGCGACGAGCCTAATACCCGGATTGTTTTTGCTGATATTCCTATTTTTTGAAAATTTTGAAATACCAGCGAAACGGAGAATAGCCGGCCTAAGCTGTATTCTCTACGTTGAATACTTGCTTTATACCAGCTATTATCCGATCTTTTTCCTGATATTTTCTTTGCTCGTTTTCACGATCATTACCTTAATTGTTTTTGGGAGAGAGAAAATAAACCTGCTAAAATACGCCAAAGAATATGTTAATAAAAATTGGCTGGAAGTGTTCGTATATCTCATCGTTGGAGTTATTTTAACAATACCTTTTTTGAAGTTATATTTGCCAGCAATGTCTGAATTTGGGGAACGTTCCTGGGCGGATGTAGCATCCATGCTGCCCACATTGACTGGCTTTGTGAATGTCTCAAATCAGAACTTATTTTATGGAAAATTATTTTCAGATTTCTCGCCTAGTGAGATAACATGCGGCTTTCCTTTGATTACCTTCCTTTTGTTACTTGCTGCAATTATTTACTACTACAATAAATACATTCAGCGCAAAAGTTTGCAACCAAATGGAATTGATGGAGCGCAGCAAAGATTGTGCCTGTTGACAGCGATCTCTTTGACCATCCTCTGCATATTTTTATTACTCGTTGTGGACGGGAAATACTCTCTATGGTATATAGTGTATTTATTTGTTCCTGGGGCCTCTGCGATACGTGCGTGTTCGAGATTTTTCCTGTTCCTGGCGTTGCCAATAGGGATGTTATTGGCTGTTTTTACAGATGAATTGTATCAGAGATTTGCTAAAAAGGCCAGGACGTTTTGCCTTGCTATTCTAGCCATTTTACTGCTTTTTTTCACATTTGAAAATACACTGAAAAGCCCGATGAGTTATTGGACTGTCAGTGACAGAGTGCAGTTTTTGGAAAGCGTTCCTTCACCTCCAGAAGATTGCAAAGTTATGTATGTATTACCCGATGAAGATAATAAGCCAACATGGATATACCAGCTTGATGCTTGGGAAATAGCCAATAAATACGATTTGAAGACGATTAACGGGTATTCAGGACAGTTTCCGCCTGGATGGGGATTATGGGAGGTTTCTGATGAAAAATATCAAACATCAGTAGATCGATGGTGCAGAGATAACCAAATAACCAGCGGGATATATGCCTATGACAAAGCAACTGGAATGTGGCGATCTCATATGGATGAGATGGCATATCAGATAGGCGACAGTGTTTATTTTGATGGGACACAGGCTGACGCTCACCAATACTTTGTAGAGGGAATATCTGGAACAGAAGATGAATTTGCGTGGACAGATGGAAATACGGCAAGATTTTACGCATATATATCTGCGGATACAACGTCTGATCTGATAATGCAAATTAATCTTCGGATGATTTTTAATGCTCCGCAACACATATTGGTAATGAGCGAAGACCGCGTTTTATTAGATGATGTGATTGCGGAAGTAGCTGCTCCAATTACGATTTATATCCCGGCGGAGTGTGTACAGGATCAAAGCATAAATTTGACGTTCCAATTTCCTGATGCGATTTCACCGAAAGCGTTGGGAGTAAGTGAAGATGGGAGAGAGCTCGCGTTTGCTTTGGAGGGCTTCTCAATCAGAGAGAGGGGTTAATAAAATGTCTGCTGAAGAATAAATAGGAGCTGTTACGATTACTGCGGGGAATGATACAAGAACCCTTGAGTAGCTGAGTTTACCGATGAATAAAACACTGGTTCAATTTGATAAAAAACACATTTAACGCACATTGTTATTTTCGCTGAAACAGCAGGAGTGCTGCTCCGGGGATATTCTGTAACGCGTGTTAGCTAAAATACAGCGGTATCAACTCCATAATAGCGAAGTCACTTTAAGCGTACATTATGGGTTTTATTTACTTAGAAAAACAGGAAGGGAATTAGGGATGGACAGAAAAAAGCTTTCAATTATTGTCCCCTGTTATAATGAGCGGGAGCACATACAAAATCTCGTAAATAAGGTGTTGGAAGCGCCTGTTTCCGACAAGGAAATTATCATCGTAGACGACTGTTCCACAGACGGCACACAGGAAATTCTGGAGCGGGATATCCGCCCGCTAGTGAGCCAAATTCTCTATCATGAGAAAAACGCAGGTAAAGGAGCCGCCCTGCGGACTGGCTTTAGGGCGGCCACCGGCGATGCGGTGATTATCCAGGATGCAGATTTGGAATATGACCCCATGGAATATCCCAAAGTTGTGCAGCCGATTTTTGATGGCGATGCGGATGTGGTGTATGGCTCCCGTTTTGCCCGGGGCAGCCATTATGAGAACGCCTATTGGCAGAATATCCTGGCCAATAAGGGCCTGACATTTCTGTCAAACTGCTTCACAGGGTTACATATCACCGATATGGAGACTTGTTATAAGGCGTTCCGCAGAGATATTATCCAGTCTATTGATATCCAGGAGGAGCGCTTCGGCTTTGAACCTGAAATTACGGCAAAGATAGCGAAAAAGAAATGCCGTGTCAAGGAGGTGCCAATTTCCTACTATCCTCGCAAAAAGGAGGATGGAAAGAAAATCGGCTACAAGGACGGCTTTCGCGCACTGTACTGCATCTGGAGGTATCGCGGGCGATGAACCATGTGGAAAAGAAGGCCGCAAAGGCTGCATGGTGGAGTTTGCTGGAGCAACTGATCCGCTACGGTTTTGTTGGCGGTATCGCTGCATTGACAGAATGGGCCACATTTTTCCTGTTTGACGGCATAGTCCACTGGCATTATATGGTGGCAACTGTGCTTTCATTCCTGATTGCTACATTTGTCAATTGGGCGGTCGGACGCTGCACAATGTTTCAAAATGCGGCAAAAGGCGGAACAGCCTGTGAGATACTGGGAATCTATTTTGTAAGCGGCATCGGACTTGTTCTGAATCTTTTCCTTATGTTCTTCTTTGTAGAAAAAATAGGAATACGCAATGCAGTTGCAAAGATTACCGCAACAGGCTTGGTGTTTATCTGGAATTTTATATCCAGAAAGTTGTTTATTTACCGATAAAACAAAACAGATATTGAAGGATTGAGGCGTTTTATGAAAATTGCAATAGTAGGCGTGGGGTATGTCGGACTGGTAACAGGCGCATGCTTTGCTGATTTAGGAAATGATGTTTGGTGTGTGGATGTAGACAAAGAAAAGATTGCAAATCTGAAGCAGGGTAATATTCCAATTTATGAGCCTGGCCTTCGGGAGCTGGTAGAGAAAACGGTTGGCACAGAAAACCTCCGGTTCACAACGGAAATTAGCGAGGCGTTAGAGCAGGCAACAATCTGTTTTATAGCGGTTGGAACGCCAACGGGGGAAGATGGCAGCGCAGATTTGCAGTATGTCCTGACAGTGGCCCAAGAGATTGGCCAGGGAATGCAGCATCATATGTACATTGTGGACAAGTCCACAGTACCGGTTGGAACGGCGCAGCTTGTCCGGACAGCAATCCAAAAGGAACTGGATAAGCGGGGAAGAAGCGATTTGACATTTGATGTCATCTCCAATCCGGAGTTTCTGAAGGAGGGCACGGCGGTCAGCGATTGCAGCCGCCCGGACCGGATCATCATTGGAACGGACAATGACAATGCGGCGAAGGTAATGCGGGAACTGTACAAGCATCACGTTCGGAACAACGATAATTTTATCTTTATGGATATTGCCAGCGCGGAAATGACGAAGTACGTGGCGAACGCCATGCTGGCAACCAAGATTTCCTTTATGAATGAAGTAGCGAATATCTGCGAACGGCTGGGGGCGGATGTGAACCAGGTCCGGCTTGGCATTGGAAGCGACAAGCGGATTGGGTATCACTTTATCTACGCTGGGTGTGGATATGGCGGCAGTTGTTTCCCCAAGGATGTGAAGGCTCTTATTAGCTCTAGCCATGGCGCCGGATATGATCCGCAGATGCTGCGTGCGGTGGAGGATGTCAACAACCGTCAAAAGCTGATTCTGTCCGCTAAAGTGTGTGGGAGGTTTGGAGAGGATCTCGCTGGGAAGACGTTTGCGGTGTGGGGGCTGTCGTTTAAGCCGGATACGGATGACATGCGAGAATCTGCGGCAATTACGATTATCAATGAACTGACAAAAAGAGGAGCCAAGGTTCTGGCCTATGATCCGAAGGCGGAGGAAGAGGCAAGGAGATACTACTTGAAGGAGAATACGTCTGTTGAATATGTGCGGAGTAAATATACTGCATTGGTGGATGCGGACGCACTGCTTCTGGTAACGGAGTGGAAGGAGTTCCGCAGTCCTGACTTCCAGGAAATGAAAAAGAGAATGCGGAACCCGGTTATTTTTGACGGACGGAACCAATATGATGCCGGGACTTTGAGTGACGCTGGATTTGAGTACTATCAGATAGGAGTTGGGACGGTATGACAAGAATACTGGTAACCGGCGGCGCGGGTTTTCTGGGAAGCAACCTCTGCGCTCGTCTTGTGAGAAACCCGGAGAATCAGGTCATTGCGCTGGACAATTTGTTCACGGGAAGAATAGAAAATTTGCAGGAATTAACGAACCTTCCCAACTTCACATTTATAGAACATGATATTACGCAATACATAGATATGCCGGTGGATCAAATCTATAATGCGGCTTGTCCAGCGAGTCCGCCAGCCTATCAGAAGAGCCCAACAGGCACCACGAAGACGTGTGTCTTGGGCATTCTGAACATGCTAGAGCTGGCAAAGAAATACAATGCGACGTTGTTGCAATTTTCGACTAGCGAGGTATACGGCGAACCACAGGTACATCCGCAGGTGGAGACATATCGAGGGAACGTAAACCCGATTGGGATCCGTAGTTGCTATGACGAGGGTAAGCGGTGCGCGGAAAGCCTATGCTTTGACTATCACCGGGAGTTTGGTACAAAAATCAAAGTAGTACGAATTTTTAATACGTATGGGCCCCAAATGGACCCCGATGATGGCCGGGTTGTCAGCAATTTTATTGTACAGGCATTGCAGGGGAAGGACTTGACAGTTTATGGGGATGGCAGCCAGACCCGGAGCTTCTGCTATGTGGATGATTTGATTGACGGTATCTGCCGCATGATGAACGAGAGCCGGGATGATTTTATGGGACCCGTTAATTTAGGGAATCCAGGAGAATTTACGGTGTTGGAGTTAGCGGAGAAAGTTATCGCAATGACTGGAAGCAACAGCCGGATTGTGCGCTGCGCACTGCCGGCGGATGATCCCACACAGAGAAGACCGGAGATTTCTTTGGCAAAAGAAACGCTGGGATGGGCGCCAAGCATTTTATTGGATGAGGGATTGAACCAGACAATTAACTATTTTAGTAATTTGGGAAATGAGAGATCAAACACAATCAAATGCAAACGAGAGACGGGGCATTGATGGCACAAACAACAGAGATAGTAAAAGATAAGGACCTTGAAAAAAAGTGGAATGCTCTGGACTGGTTTATCGCCAGCATACGGTACAGGGAGATCCTGCGTACTACATCATTCCAAAGGAAAGACCTTGTTGTTTGTGATATTGGGTGCGGGATTGAGGGGAAATTTTTGTCATCCATTTCAGACAGGATTGCATATGGGTATGGCTTTGACATGAAGACAGAGAACTGTAAATTGGGGAATATCGAGCTCAAGCAAATAGACGATTTACACGATGGAATTCCGCTATCAGATAACTCGGTTGATCTTGTGTTTATGATTGCTGTACTGGAACATCTTGCTGATCCGCAGCAGATCTTAAAAGAAATTCATAGGATCCTTAGACCAATCGGGGGGGGGGGGGGGGGGGGGAGGAAAAAAAAAAAACAAATACCCACTGAAAAAAAAATCATGAAAAAAATGAAGATAAAAATAAAAAAAATTAAATAACAAAAAAAAAAAAAAA
>CAOJND010000087.1 GCA_948439445.1 uncultured Eubacteriales bacterium
AGTCCCAAATTCGCACCCCGGGTTCATCTGGACTATGATGAGGCCAACGCCTGCGGCCTGGGCAGTGGAGATCTGGGACGGATCGTACCATGAGCCGGGCGCTCCTGTTGGGCCGGGAACCCGCCGGTGTCCTGGGCTTTCAATATGTGACGCAAGCGCCCTATGAGGCGGTGATGATCGGGAGCTTGACCCTGGGACAACTCCTGACCTTTCAGGAGGAACCGGTTCTAGAGGCGCTTGCCCAGGGAATCCCTGTGTATCTATACACGCCGGGGTTGCCAGAGGGCGGCAAAAGCAGGGCTTTGGGGGCAAGTCTGGCCTCCGCCCGCCGGATGCTGAAGAATTGGGGCGTCATTTTCACCGACGGTGGAAGAAAGCGGCTGATTACGGCGGAGGAAGCGAAAATCCTGCGGCAAACCGGGCAGCGTCCTGGCCCGGGCGCCATGCTGACGCCCCTGGCCCGGGAAATCTTGGAGGGATCGGAATGAAAATTGGAAAAGTGACCGGCTCCGTCTGGGCCACCAGAAAAGCGGACTGTCTGTCCGGCCAGACCTTTCTCGTGGTGGAGACCAGCACGGAGCAATTGGTAGCAGCGGATCAGGTCGGCGCAGGCACCGGTGATCTGGTGCTTCTGGCCACCGGAACCACTGCCGCCCGCTACTGCTTGGACGCGCCCATCGACGCGGCAGTGGTGGCGATCTTGGATCAGGAGGGCAAACATGTCAGCACATGAAATTCTAATTGCCATTATGGCCGCATTCGCCCTGTTGGGCGGTCTGGATCAAATTCTGGGCAACCGGTTCGGTTTGGGAAAGGAATTTGAAAGCGGCATCATGGCCATGGGCTCTCTTGCAATGGCCATGGTAGGTATCATCTGCCTGGCGCCCTTGCTGGCCCGGCTTCTGCGGCCGGTGATTGTGCCGGTGTTTTCGTTTCTAGGCGCAGACCCAGCCATTTTCGCCGGAAGCCTGTTGGCCTGTGACATGGGCGGCGCGCCCCTGGCCATGGAACTGGCCCAGTCTCAGCAGGCAGGCCTGTTGGGTGGTATTCTGACCGGTTCCATGCTGGGCGCCACGGTGGTGTTTACCATTCCGGTGGCCATGGGCCTTCTGCCAAAGCAGGAGCACCCGGCGCTGGCAAAGGGAATCCTATGCGGCGTGGTCACCATCCCTATAGGCATCCTGGTAGGCGGCCTGGTGGCAGGCTTCGGCCCGATTATGGTACTGCGGAATCTGGTGCCCATCATCATCATCGCCGCGCTGATCGCCCTGGGCCTCTGGCGCTGGGAGAACGCAATGATTCGGGGCTTTTCCGCCTTTGGCAAGGGCATCACCGCTCTGATTATCGTCGGCCTTGTCTGCGCCATTGTAGAATCACTGACCGGCTTTGCCATTTTGCCGGATCTAGCCCCCATTGAGGATGGATTTCTCACGGTGGGCAGCATCGCCATCGTCCTGGCAGGCGCTTTCCCTCTGGTTGCCGTGATCACCAAATGGCTGCGCAAGCCTCTGATGCGGCTGGGAAAAGTCCTGGGCATCAATGACAGCGCTGCGGCGGGACTGATCGCCAGCCTGGCCAATTCTCTTGCCATGTTCGGCATGGTGGATAAGATGGATCAGCGGGGCAAGGTGGTCAATATCGCCTTTGCCGTATCTGCCGCCTTTGTATTTGGCGATCATCTGGGTTTTACCGCCAGTTTTTCGCCGGAAATGCTACCCGCTATGATTGTAGGCAAGCTGGCCGGCGGCGTCAGCGCCATTGTTCTCGCGATGCTGCTCACCCGGCGGGACAAAAAAACGGAGCCTGTTGCAGAATAACCCATTCTGCAACAGCCCCCGTGGGAAAATTTGACGCTTAGGATAAAATTTTGGTAAAATCGTCCCCGTCCTTTGACGACACGCGCCATGGACTAAACTTGGGAGTTGGCGAAAAACGCCACACCAAATAGACCAGGGCCGGTATGCGTACCGATGGCACAACCAATCGACAGCATCGGTAACTGTTGAAGATGCGATTCCCATAGACACCGGTTGTTTTCCACATAGTTGTCTAAATTGGCGCGGTCTTGACCGGTATAGCCCAGGGCCACAGGCATCTGAAAATCCACGCCGCCAAGCTGTGCAATGGTTTTGCTGAGAAAAACGTTGCTCTGCTTGGCGCCTCTGGCTTTGCCAATGATCACAACCTCCCCGTCACGAATGGTCAAAATGGGCTTAATGCCCAATAGGCCTCCCGCCACACCGGCAGCCTTGGGCAATCTGCCGCCTTTGACCAGGTATTCCAAGGTGTCGATCACACCTAGAACACAGACGCGGCGCTTCACCCGGTCCAGCTCCACCGCCAATTCTACCGCCGATGCGTACTTACTTTGAATCTGTAAGGCGTACTCCACCAGAATATGCTCCGCCACCGTGACCGTCTCACTGTCCACCACAGCAATTTTCTTCCCATAGGGTTCTGCTGCGATCCGGGCGCTCTGCACGGTGCCAGACAGCTTCCCAGACAGGCAGATGACCACCGCCTCGTCTCCCTCCGCCAGAATCTTCCGGTAGACCTGGTCAAAGTCATAGGGCGTGGGCTGGCTGGTGGTGGGCAGCTGTTTTGCGCAGACCAGCTTTTCATAAAATGCCTGGTGGGATAAATCCACGCCGTCTAAATATTCCCCATCCTCAAAGCGGGTACGCAGCGGCACAAAATACATCCCCAGGTTTTCCGCATCCGCTTTGGTGTAGTCTGAAGCAGAATCAATCACCAATTTTACAGACATGATAATCCCTCCGAAATATGTGTTGTAATCTCATCAAAATTCTTTAAAAGTGTACGGCAGGTTCGATAGAACGTCTCCAGGTCAGCAAGGGGAATGCCTGCGCTAACCCGACTCTGAATATGCACAGAGATTTGGCTGATACGAGCTGCGGCTTCCTGGCCTTGCTGCGTCAGCGTAAATCGCCAGCCGTAGCGGCGGCGGCTTCCCTGCTGCCTGGTTTCCACATAGCCTAACTGAACCAGCTCGTCAATTTCACGGGAGACTAAAGAACGGTTGGATTGGCTGAAGCGGGAAAGCTCTGAGGCCGTCAGGCCCTCTGGGTGATTCCGCAGTAGATAGACCCAAAATACATGAACTGATTTCATACCAAACAGTTGATTTCCCAGCCCCTTGATCTTCTGGATATCCCAGTAAATTCCTGTCATCAGGTTGGAAAACTCCTCAAATCGCTCCTCTTGCACATCGTTCACCTCCAGCAAACTGGGTCAGTATATCACATAAATGTTTACTTGTCAACATTTGCACAATTGAAAACCCCTTTGGTTTTCCGCCAAAGGGGTTACTGGCCACATCGCCTGTACGCTATCTCAATTTTTCTTCCAGCGCTTCCACCGCCGCTGCTAACTGGGGATCCTCCCCCACTTCCAATTGATGGGCTGCAATGGCCGCCGCAGTCTGTTCGTCAACCTCCACAGGAATATCCGGCGTAAGTCCTATACCCTCCAGATTGACGCCGTTGGGCGTGTAATACCGCCCAATGGACAATGACACCGCCGCGCCCCCAGGCAGACGGTATACCGTCTGGAAATGGCCCTTGCCGCAGGTCTGACTGCCCACCACCACAGCGGCCTCGTATTCCTGTAGCGCCGCCGCGAAAAACTCCGCCGCTGAATAGCTGTCCCCATTGACCAGCACCGCCATGGGAAGCTCTAAGCATGCGCTGTCGGAACGGTCCTCCTCCCGACGGCCCGCATAGTCCTCTGTAGCAAACAAAACGCCCTCTGGGAGCAGTTCGTCCAGCACCTCCACCAATTCGCTTCGATAGCCGCCGGGGTTGTTGCGCACGTCAAAAATTAGAGCTTTCGCCCCCTGGGTAAGCAGCTCCTCAATCGCCGCCGCTGTTTCCTGGGCACACCGGCTGCCAAAATTTTCAATGGTCACAAGGCCAATCTGATCTTCCAGCATGGCGGAAGCGGCTACCGGTACGTCGAACTGGGCAAAGGTCACGGGAAGCTCTACGCGCTCCCCCGCCCGCTCCATGGTCAGCACCATCTGTTCGCCCACCTCGCCACGGATCAGTTCTCCAATTTGGGAGAGCGTCATACCCTGGCAGGACACGCCGTCCACCTGAAGCAGCACATCCCCCGGTAAAATCCCGGCAGCCTGCGCCGGTGCCCCAGGTACCACCTCTGAGATGGAGATAGCCCCATCCTCCGTCAAAACAACGGTGACACCAATGCCCACATAGGAGTTTTCCGACTGAGCCTGATAATCCCGATATTGCTGCGCCGTTAAATAATGGCTCCACCGGTCGCCCAGCGCCTCCACCATGGCGTTCGCCGCCGCGTCTTCTATGGCTGTCTCGTCAAATTCCTCCACAAATCGGTTGGCAATCAGGTATTCCAGACGATCCAGCTTTCCCTGGTTCCCCAGCTTCACGGCAAAGCATACCACCGCCCCTGCCGCAAGCGCTGTAATTACATAGGATAACACAATCCATATTGTTTTTCGTTTCCCCTGCCGCATAGGCACACTCCTTTCATTTGCCAGAATAATATACTACCCACAGTCCCAGACTTTGAGACTGTGGGCACATATTTTAAGTTGAAATTTTAGATATAGCTCATGGGATTTACCGTAGAGCCATTGTAGTAAATGGTGAAATGCAGGTGCGGACCGGTTGACCAGCCTGTGGAACCCATATAACCGATGGTCTGGCCGGCGGACACCGACTGGCCCGGCGATACGATAAAGTTGGTCATGTGGCCGTACAAAGAGGAAAAACCGTCCCCATGGTTGATGACAACATAGTAGCCATAGACATCGGAATAGGAGGCGGTGGTTACCGTACCACTCCGGGAGGCATAGATCGACGTGCCAGAGGACGCCGCCAGATCCACTCCGGTATGAAAACTGGGATTTCCTGTAATGGGATGGATCCGGTATCCATAGGCGCAGGTCAGCACGCCATAGGCACAGGGATATACCCAGCCGCCCACACTAGGCGCGTTGGAAGATGACCCGCCACCACCATTACTACTGTTATTTTTTGCTGCCTCCGCCGCAGCAGCTGCTGCAGCGGCTGCCGCCGCTGCGGCCTCCTCCTCTGCCTTCTTTGCCTCGTTATAGGCCTCTTCCTTCGCGGCAATATCGTCAACGAGAGCCGCCTCTTTGTCCTCATAACTGGCATATAGGCTCTCCATTTCCCGAGCCTTTTCCTCCAGTTCCTTTAAAAGCTGATCGGACTCGGCCCGCTTTTCATCCAGCTCTGCTTGGATCTCGTCCAGACCGTCTCGGGTCTGCTGCAACGCTTGCTTTTCCTCGGTCAGCTCCTGCTGGGCTTTCGCCACCTGCTCGGCGGCTTGATTCAGCTCTTCTAGGCGGCGCTCGTCTGCCGCCGCAATCTCATCCATCATATGTAGCCGGTCTAGGAAATCCGTAAAACTGCTGGACTTGAACAGCACCGCCCAGT
Source organism: uncultured Eubacteriales bacterium (assembly GCA_948439445.1). GTDB lineage: Bacteria > Bacillota > Clostridia > Oscillospirales > Oscillospiraceae > Faecousia. Next base: position 5,460 of record CAOJND010000087.1, read on the forward strand.
AGGACAGCCCGCCTTCTTCTTCCATGGAACGGACCCGGTCCTTGTTCTTCGCGGAGAGCTCTTCTAGCTTCGCCTCTGCCTCGTCTAGCTCCGCCTGCTTTTCCGCAATGAGCTGGCTGTAGCTTTGAATTTGGGCATTTACATTGTCGATTTCCGTATGGAGTAGATTGATCTCATGGTCGATCTGGTCCTTTTGGGCCACAATGTCCACCGTATCATCCCGGTTTTCCGCCTGCTGACTCCGCAAATCCTCCATTTGGGTCCGCAGGGTGTCTTGTTCCTGCTTCAGCCCATCAATCTCACTTTGAATTTCATCCGAGGATTTGGCAAATACGGTAGAAGGTAATACGCTCAGCAGTAGGCTGGCCAACATCAGCACCGCCAACACTCCCGCCAGGATCGATACAAGTATCTTTCGATTCTTCATAAACTACGCTCCTTTTAAACATCCAGGAATTTCCGAATGGACATCAGACTTCCCACAATTCCCACAAACATACCCGCTACGCCAAATGTAACGACCATGGGAAGCAGCAATTGCTGAAACGGCACAAAGGTAAACAGCTGGAATGAATCCACCCGACTGATCCGCTCCACCAGCGCGTCATATAGCACCCACTCCAAGCCGAAACCGATGCCGGCGCCTAAGACGCCTAGTACAAACCCCTCCACCACAAAAGGCAGCCGGATAAAGCCGTTGGTAGCGCCCACCATCTTCATAATGGCAATCTCGCCCCGGCGGTCATACATGGCCAGCTTTACTGTATTGGAGATGATCAGCAGAGAGACTACCAGCAGTACCATAGCAATACCGATTGTCGCCACATGCAGCACCCGCTGGATGGTGATAAATCCCATAGCAAGCTCATTTTCCGCTCGGACCCCGGTTACGCCGTCCAGCTTTAGAATCTCTTGCTCTGTCTGTTCCATTTTGGCTGGATCCTCCAAAATGACTCGGAACCGATAGTCCAGATCCTGAGGATCCACCCCGTTAAAACTGTCGGCGTCGCTGTGGTCATCTACAAAACTCTCCAGCGCCTTTTCCCGGGGGATGTAGGAAGCTTCGTATATGTTATCCAATAAATTTAACTTGGTACCTACACTTTTGGCCTGGGCCTCCG
>CAOJND010000088.1 GCA_948439445.1 uncultured Eubacteriales bacterium
CGACCCAGACTCTGGTTCCGGCAATCATGACTGCGATCCTGTGTTCCGGGACGCGGTGGAGGCCATTTTGGAGACCGGACAGGCGTCCGTATCGCTACTCCAGCGGCGACTCAAGCTGGGCTATGCACGGGCGGCCCGTGTTATGGATGAAATGGAGGAAAAGGGCATTGTAGGGCCGTTTATGGGCAGTAAGCCTCGGAATATTCTGATTACCAAGGAGCAATGGCAGGCCATGTGCGATGGAAACGTGGCCCAAATTGGCTTTGGAGAGCTTTCGTCGGAAGAACTGGGATCTGACCCGGAGGAGCTTTCGTAACGTCTATATCAGGTTTGAAAACCTGTCATAGAGCCAGCCGGGTAACCGGTAATATTATTTTGCATCGCATCCGGAGAGCCGGAGCGACAGCAAGGAGGAATTTTTGTGAAAACCGAAAAAATCAGACGTATGGTGGGAGTCGCGATTCTCATGGGAATCGTGGCCGTGGTGCAGCTGCTGGGCAGTTCCTTGACTGTAGGGACCTTTTCCTTCAGCTTGGTGCTGATTCCCATCGTCATCGGCGCAGCTATGTATGGGCCTGGAGCCGGTGCAATTTTGGGAGGCGTGTTTGGCCTAATCGTGACCATTGGCTGCATCAATGGCACGGATGTGGGTGGCGCTATGGTATTTGCGGCCAATCCGCTGCTGTGCATTTTGATATGCATGGGCAAGGGTATTGCCGCTGGCGCGGCCGCCGGATGGGTGTTCCATTTGCTTGAAAAGCGGAATCGTTATTTTGCGGTGATTTTGGCGGCCATTGTATGCCCTGTGACCAATACCGGCGTATTTTGCCTTGGCATGGTCTTGTTTTTCCGGGACTTGCTCACTGCCTGGGCCGGTGGCACAAGCTTGGCGTATTACATCCTGATGGGACTGGTGGGCGTGAACTTCCTGGCGGAAGCCATCGTGAACGTGATTTGTGCGCCGGTGATTCTGGCGATTTTAAAAGCCATCCAGAGAAATCGGTAACCGGTTGCCGAAAGGCAAACGGCGTTAAAAAGACTGCATAGCGAGACGCCACCTGTTGGAGATAGTTGTCTTTTAACAGGTGGCGTTTTATAATACATTGAAAAATTGAGCAAATGCCTTGACAGAAAACTGCGGATCAATCACAGACGGGATAAACAAAACTACCGGTTGGCTAAATAAGGAATCCAAGCCATAGAAAGGGAAACGATGACTGGTGGACTTCATGAAAATTATTCTTTACCTTTTGGCTGAAATGCTGTAAAATAAGCTTATCTTATAGACAGATAGGGGCAAACTATGGAAGCATTGGAAACCCGATTTGCCGCAGCCCGGCGGCGGTATATTGAATCGCAATTTGGAAATTTAAACGAAATGCAGCGGGAGGCAGTCCTAACGACAGAAGGCCCGCTGCTGCTGCTTGCCGGGGCGGGCAGTGGAAAGACTACAGTGCTGATCCACCGGGTGGCCAATTTAATTCGCTATGGTTCTGGCAGTGACAGCCCGGAGGTTCCGGCCTATGTAACGCAGGCGGATCTGGAATTTTTAGAGTCGCTAGACGATTCACCCAGTCCTTTGGAGCAGGAGCGGGCGGATCAGCTTTGCGCGCTCCGACCGGCGGCGCCCTGGAGTATTCTAGCCATTACCTTTACCAATAAGGCGGCCAATGAACTGAAAGAGCGACTTTCCGCCATGTTGGGGCCGGAGGCCGCGGATGTGTGGGCCATGACATTCCATGCCGCCTGCTGCCGGATTCTCCGGCGAGATATTGAAGTACTGGGTTATTCTCGCAGTTTCACCATCTATGATACCGCAGACTCCGAGCAAATCATGCGGGATATCATCCGGGACATGGGGCTCGATGATAAGACTTTTCCGCCTAAATATGTGCTTGCGGCAATCAGCCGGGAAAAGGACAGGCTGTCCGATCCGGAGCAGTGCATTACCCGGGCGGAAGCCTCTGGAGACCTTCGGATGCTGCATATTGCCAAAGCCTATAGTGCCTATGCTCAGCGGCTGAAGGAAAATAACGCGGTAGATTTTGATGATATCATCCTTTTGACGGTAAAGCTGCTCCAAGAGTATGAATCGATTCGTGCCTACTATCAGCGGAAGTTTCGTTACGTCTTGGTGGATGAGTACCAGGATACCAACCATTTGCAATATTTGCTGGCTTCCATGCTGGCGGGTGGCCATGAGAACATCTGTGTGGTAGGCGACGATGATCAGAGTATCTACCGGTTTCGAGGCGCCACCATTGAAAATATTCTAAGTTTTGAAAAGCAGTATCAAGGCGCCCGTACCATCCGTTTGGAGCAGAACTACCGCTCTACCCAATCGATCCTCAACGCGGCAAATGGGGTGATTGCCCACAACATTGGACGAAAGGGCAAGCAGCTTTGGACAGCCAATGGATCGGGAGATCCCATTATGATCTATGAAGCGTTTAACGAGGGAGAGGAAGGGAATTTTGTAGCTGCCCAAATTTTGAACCTGTCTAAGGGGAAAAAATTTCAGGATTATGCTATCCTATACCGTACGAATGCCCAGTCCAACGCTTTGGAATACGCGCTCCAACGCAATGGTATTCCATACCGGGTGATTGGCGGAACCCGGTTCTTCGATCGAGCGGAAATCAAGGACATGCTGGCCTATCTGTGGGTCATCAACAACCGGGCAGATGATCTGCGTCTACGCCGGATCATCAATAATCCGCCCCGGGGCCTTGGTCCAAAGAGCTTGGACACGGCCCAGCGACTGGCCCAGGCAGAGGAGAAGCCACTTTACAGCGTGGTGTCGGATCCCTATTCCTATGGACCGTTGGAGAAATCCGCCAGGAAATTTAGGGAGTTTTCCGTTATGCTAGAGGGATTGGCGGATCTTTTGGAGCAAGGGATCAGTTTGCCGGAGTTTTATGAAGAAGTTATGCTGCGCACTGGGTACATCGACATGTTGCAGAGCAAGCCTACGGAGGAAAATAAGACCCGGTTAGAGAATATCCGAGAGCTAAAATCCAGCATCAATAGCTATGTAGAGGACAGCCCGGCGCCTACCTTGGCGGGATTTTTGGAGGAAATTGCGTTATATACAGACTTGGAGCAGTATGACGCTGGGGCAGATGCGGTAGTAATGATGACCATGCATGCCGCCAAGGGGCTGGAATTTCCCCATGTGTTTCTGGTCGGTTTTGAGGATGGTCTGTTTCCTGGTATGCGGGCCATTGGAGATCCACAGGAGATGGAGGAGGAGCGGCGGCTGTGCTATGTGGCCATTACTCGTGCGAAGCAGACTTTGGCGATCTCCTATGCCAGGCAACGGATGCTCTATGGAAGAACAAACGCTTCCATGCCATCCCGGTTTTTGGCGGAAATTCCGCCTGCGTGTGTGATCAAGCGGGGCGGGTCTCAACCGCGAACGGCACGAGCGGAGGAGTCAGGCTATGAAAGAAAGTATAACAGAGGTCTCGACCCGGTACGTCGGGAACAGATCCGCCGCAGCGAACGGTCGAACCTGATCACTACCACGGCCAAGCCAGTGGCCATGTTGGAACTGAACAAAGGCGATATGGTGCAGCATACGGCCTTTGGCCGGGGGATGGTGCTGACTGTGATGAAGGTGGGGGGAGACGCCCTTCTGGAAATTGCATTTGACGGGATCGGCACCAAGAAGCTTATGGCCAAAACAGCCTCGGCTCATATGAAAAAGCTTTAATTTTTACCCTCTCCGGGCATAGACTTTCTCGGAGGGGATGTTATGGGACGGAACAGGCGAAGATGGAAAAAATGGCGCCTTTCTGGGCGTCTGGTTCTGCTGCTTGTGGTACTTCTGGCGCTGCTGAGCTTGCTTCGGGTTAAATTATATCCTGTAATGTTGGAGTTGGCAGAATCCCAGGTGAAAAATACCACGTCAGATCTGATCAACGACGCCATTGCTGAGCAGATCCAAAGGGGAAATATCGAATATGATCGAATGATCTATTTTGAAAAGGATCTCAATGGAAAAATTACCGCCCTGAAGACCAATATGAGCGAAGTCAACCGTCTAAAAACGGAGATTTTGGGACTAATTAACCGTGAAATATTGGCATTGGACAGTTCCAAGCTAGGTGTGACCATCGGAAGTTTAATTCTGCCGGAGTTTTTAGCCGGTCATGGCCCTGCAATTCCGGTGGAGATTCTATCCATTCGCAATTCCGACGCGGATTTTACCAGCCATTTTTCCGAAGCGGGGATCAACCAGACATTGCAGCAGCTCATTATGAGCGTTCGCGTGGATGTGACCGTCCTGGTGTTGGGGAAAACCAACAGTTTTACTGTAGCGAGTCAAGTTGTGGTAGCGGAGACCATCATTGTAGGAGATGTGCCTACCACTTATTTGCAAACCGGGAGATAACCCGGGAAGGAGCGTACCATGGAACCAAAAGAGGAGATTCAGGCCTTAACCCGGCGTCTGAACGAGGCAAATTACCAGTACTATGTGCTGGACGATCCCAAGATGGAGGACTACGAATACGATCAGCTTTTGCGCCGGCTGGAGGAACTGGAGCGGGAGCATCCCGCCCTTGCTCAGCCGGATTCTCCCACCAAGCGGGTAGGAGGAGAGGCGCTGAGCCAGTTTCAAAAGGTGGTTCACCGGGTGCCGCTGATGAGCCTACAGGACGTGTTTTCCATAGAGGAGTTGGAGGAGTTTCTTCAAAAAATAGCGTTGGTGGATCCCGACGTCAGCTTTTCCGTGGAGCCAAAAATTGACGGGCTTTCCGTGGCGCTGGAATATGAAAACGGTCTATTTGTCCGGGGCGCAACCCGAGGAGACGGGATGGTTGGGGAGGACGTGACGGAGAACCTAAAGACCATCCGTTCCATTCCCATGTCCATTCCGGATGCACCGCCGGTTTTCATTGTGCGAGGCGAGGTGTATATGCCCAAGCATAGCTTTGAGGTGCTGAACGCCCGGCAGGAGGAGCTGGGCAAGCCTCCCTTTGCCAATCCGCGCAATGCGGCGGCTGGGTCTTTGCGGCAGCTAGATCCCAAGATCGCGGCTCAGCGGGGATTGGATATTTTGATTTTTAATGTACAGATGGCCCAGGGCGTCTCCTTTTCCAGCCACTCAGAGTCGCTGGAATATTTGAAACAACGCCGGTTTAAGGTGATTCCCTATACCATTTTGTCGGATCCCGCAGAGATTGCGGCGCAGGTAGCGTCGATTCATCAACACCGCGAAAATCTGGCCTGTGATATTGACGGCGCGGTGATTAAGGTTGACAATCTTGCCCAGCGGCAAAAGATGGGCGCGACGGAAAAATTCCCCCGGTGGGCGGTAGCCTATAAATACCCGCCGGAGATCAAGACAACGGTGGTGGAGGATATTCTGATCCAGGTGGGACGCACCGGTGTGTTGACGCCCAAAGCTGTGGTGCGACCTGTTCGCTTGGCGGGCACCACGGTGACAAACGCAACGCTGCACAACCAGGACTTTATTGTGCAACGAGATATCCGGATTGGAGACACGGTGCGGATTCGAAAAGCAGGGGAGATCATTCCGGAGATTTTGGATGTGGATCTGTCCAAGCGGCCGGAGGATACGGCGCCCTATCGGTTGCCATCAGTCTGTCCCATCTGCGGGGCCAAAGTAGAGCGGGATGCGGACGGCGCGTTTCTTCGCTGTACCGGCGCGGAATGTCCGGCGCAGTTGACCAGAAACATCGCCCACTTTGTCAGCCGGGATGCGATGGATATTGAGGGGCTTGGTTCCGCGATTGTGGATAGTTTGGTGGAAAAGGGATTCCTCCACTCTCCAGCGGATATCTATTATCTGACCTTGGAGCAGCTGCAAAGCCTTTGGCAAAAGGGAGAGATTGTGGCAAAAAAGCTGCTGGCTGCCATTGAGGCCAGCAAGCAGCAGGATCTGGGGCGGCTGATCTACGCACTGGGCATTCGTCAAGTCGGCGCAAAAACCGGCAAGGTGCTGGCCATGACCTTTGGCAGCCTGGACGCGCTGATGGAGGCATCCCCCGAGGCGCTGACCCAGACCCCAGACGTGGGAGAGGTGACCGCGAAAAGCATTGTGGACTGGTTTGCCCAGGAGCAGTCCCAACATATGGTGCAGCGGCTCCGGCAGGCGGGGGTGAACTTTACGTGTCAAACGGCGGCGGTCGGGGAGGGATTTCGCGGCTTGACCTTTGTGCTGACCGGGACATTAAGCAAATTCACCCGGACCCAGGCCACAGAGCAAATTGAACGGCTGGGGGGCAAGGTATCCGGCTCCGTGTCCAAAAAGACCGCCTATGTGGTGGTGGGGGAGAACGCCGGTTCCAAAGAGCGAAAGGCCAAAGAGCTAGGTATTCCCACGCTGACAGAGGATGAGTTTTTGGCCATGGCGCAAGAAGCGGAATGAATCCTTTGATCTGACGTATCCAAAAAATCTGCTTGCTTTTTTTAGAATCGATGCTATAATCGATATATAGAATATCGATATAGTTTGATATCGAATGGGAGGGTGAGAAAGCAAGTGGAACACAAGCATGTTTCAAAATCTGTTTTGAAACGGCTGCCGGGCTATCTGGCATATCTAAA
>CAOJND010000089.1 GCA_948439445.1 uncultured Eubacteriales bacterium
TGGTGTGGTTGGCCATTCTATTGGCTGTCGGCGTCTCTCTTGGCCGGTTGGTGTGGCTTTGCGCCGCCGACGTGCTGGCCTTTGGCAAGCCGGATCAGGAGGTGGTGGTCACCATCGAAAAGACCGATACCATTGAGGACGTTACCAAAAAGCTGAAAGACGCCGGTCTGATCAAATATTCAAAGCTTTTTATGCTCTATGCAAAAGTGACCGACGCAATGGACGATATCAGCGCCGGGGAATACACCCTGAACAGCATCTATGACTATCACGCTCTGGTCAACTCCATGAGTCCCTACTCCGCCGCCAAAACCATTGTAGAGGTCAGCATCCCGGAGGGCTATACCTGCGCGCAGATCTTCCAGCTGTTGGAGGAGAAAAAAGTGTGCTCTGTGGAGGATCTGGAGGAATACGCCGCCAACGGGGAACTGGATGAATACTGGTTCCTGGAGGGTGTGGAGCGGGGCACGCCGTACTGCCTAGAGGGCTTCCTGTTCCCGGACACCTACGAGTTCTACACCAGCGACAGCCCGGAGCGGGTGCTGGAAAAGCTGCTGGACGATTTTGAATACCGGTTTACCGACGCCATGCGGGAGGACCTGGTCACGCTGAACCAGGAGTTCTCGGAAAAAATGGCGGCCAACGGCTATGAGCAGGACTATATCGATGATCATCAGATCAGCTTGCGCCAGCTGGTCACCGTAGCCTCCCTGATCGAAAAGGAAAGCGCCGGTACCGATGAGCGCTATACCATTTCCTCGGTCATCTACAACCGTCTGGCCAATCTTCGGGAATACCCCTATCTGAATATCGACGCCACCATCAGCTACGCCCTGGGCGAATTCCGGGCGCTGACGCTGGAGGATCTACAAATCGACAGCCCCTACAACACCTACACCCACAGGGGTCTAACCCCCGGTCCCATCTCCAACCCCGGCTTGACCAGTCTGCAAGCCGCCCTGAATCCGGACGAAACGGAGTATTACTACTATGCTTTGGATCCGGAGACCAATGAGCATCACTTCTCCAAAACGCTGGAGGAGCACGAGGACTTCCTCGCCTCTTTGGACAATGGGGAAGGAGACGAATAACATGGCCAAGCTAGAGCTTCTAAGCCCCGCCGGGGATATGGAGCGGTTGCGCATGGCCGTCCTCTACGGGGCGGACGCGGTATATCTGGCGGGCACCAGCTTTGGCATGCGCTCCTTTGCGGGAAACTTTACCCCGCAGGAGCTGGCCCAGGCGGTGGCCTATGCCCACAGTCATCAGGTCCAGGTCTACGCGGCTGTGAACACCATGCCACGCAACCAGGAGGTAGATCAGCTACCCGCCTATTTGGAGCAGCTGGACGACGCCGGGGTGGACGCTTTGATTCTGGCGGATCTGGGTGCCTTTACCCTGGCCGGCCGGTATGCGCCCCACTGCGCGCGCCATATCTCCACCCAGCAATCGGTTGCCAACTATCAGTGCGCCAAGGCTTGGTATGAGCTGGGCGCCAAACGGGTGGTGCTGGCCAGGGAGCTGAGCTTGGAGGAAATCCGCCGGATCCGGGCGGACACCCCCTCCGGCCTGGAACTGGAGGCCTTTGGGCACGGGGCCATGTGCGTCAGCTATTCCGGCCGGTGCCTTCTAAGCAATTACATGACCGGCCGGGATTCCAATCGAGGAGCATGCGCCCAGCCCTGCCGCTACCAGTACGCTTTGATGGAGGAAAAACGGCCCGGGGAATACTTTCCCATTTTGGAAGACGAGAAGGGGTCTTACATTCTCAATTCCCGGGATATGTGTACCATCGACCATCTGGACGATCTTATGGAGGCCGGAATCGACTGCATTAAAATCGAGGGCCGGGCAAAATCGGCCTACTATGCCGCCATTGTCACCGGCGCATACCGTCACTGCATCGACGCCGTGGCCCAGGGACTGCCTGTGGATCCGGTCTGGCGGGACGAGGTGGAGCATGTGTCGCACCGGGTCTATTCCACCGGCTTTTATTACGGCCCGCCGGGGCAGTACACCGCCGACCCCCGATACATCCGCCAGTGGCAGGTGGCCGCCATTGTGGAGCAATGCGACGGGGCTGGTCTGGCGCTTTGCAGTCTGCGCAACAAATTTGCCCTTGGCGCCCAGTTGGAAGCCGTGGGACCGGACACCAGGCCGTTTCCCTTGTCCGTAGAGCACCTAACCACCCCAGAGGGGCAGCTCTTACAGGAGGTCCGGACGCCTCAGATGCGCTTTGCGCTGCAACTCCCCCGGCCGGTGCCGCCCTATACGATTTTGCGCCGGGCGGTGGATTTGTCCGCAAAGTAAATGGCTTGTCAGGGCCTACCTCTTTAGCTGCGGTTTTCAAAAGACCAGATCCAATGTAAATCTCCCCCTGTTTCCCGGCGAAACAGGGGGAGATTTGACCTGATAAAATAAAAAACGGTACCGCCGAAACGATACCGCAATTTATTGGCAGAAATCAGACAGCCCGCTGAACCTTATTGGAACGGAGGCATCTGGTACATGCGTACACATGGCACGGAGTACCGTTCACAACCGCCTTAACCCGCTTCACATTGGGCTTCCAAGTACGATTGGAACGTCTGTGGGAGTGGGAAACCTTGATACCAAAGGTGACACCCTTGCCGCAAAAATCACACTTCGCCATTCTCTGCACCTCCCATCCGCATGAAAAATTCACCGAAACTACGCCCTACCCGGACGCAATGCCTATAATACCAAATAATCACAGAAAAAGCAAGTGTTTTTTTGGGTTTTTTCAAAATTATCAAAATTACTTGCTATTGCATCCGTTTTTGATTATAATGGACAGCGTCAAACCCTTGATTCTGGAGGTTGCCGCCATGGTAGATACCTATAGCGTCCCACTGACGTCCCTGGTACGGGAATTTGATTTGCAGGTAGCATACGCCGCCACAGACTACACGTCCATCCGGCTGACCGTGGAAGACGTGGCCCGGCCTGGCCTACAACTGGCGGGATATTTCGACCACTTTGAACCGATGCGGCTTCAGGTGCTGGGCAATGTGGAGATGAGTTATCTGGAAAAGCTGTCGCCCACCGAACGCTCCATCACCTTTGACCGGCTGTTTTCCTATAAATTCCCGGCTCTTTTGATCGCCCGGAATATTCCGCCGGATCAGGAGTGCCTGGCTATGGCGACAAAACATAATGTGACGGTTCTTCGCTGCTCTGAAACCACCAGCTACATTGTCTCTACCATCATTGCCTATCTCAAGGCAGCCCTGGCCCCCCGGATCACCCGGCATGGCGTATTGATGGAGGTCTACGGCGAGGGCGTTTTGCTCACCGGCGAAAGTGGCATTGGCAAAAGCGAGGCCGCCGTTGAGCTGCTGAAACGGGGCCACCGGCTGATTGCGGACGATGCGGTGGAGATTAAAAAGGTCTCCGACAGTTCTCTGATGGGCTCTGCGCCGGAACTGATCCGGGACTACATCGAGCTACGGGGCATCGGTGTAATCAACGTGGCGAAGTTGTATGGCGTTGGCGCTGTGAAGCAGGAAAATACCATCGATCTGGTGGTGAACATTGTACCCTGGGACACCCAGACAGTCTATGACCGTCTGGGACTGGAGGATCAATATGTGGAAATTTTAGGGGTGAAAATTCCCCAAAATGTGATTCCGATCACGCCTGGCCGGAACCTGGCGGTCATTTTAGAGGTTGCCGCCATGAATAATCGCCAGAAAAAAATGGGCTACAACGCTGCCCGGGAATTCACCGAGCAGATCAACCGTCATTTCGATCAAAATATGGGCTAATGGTATTTACATCCATCGGGCCGCTCTTCAGAGCGGCATAAAGACTGTCAAAGGACCGCAGTTTTCGTTTGATGAAAACTGCGGCCCTTCGCTTATCTGGACCAAGATGCTTGCATCCTGGCACCCGAAATAACGATGGTATTTTATACATGCTTACAAATATAGTCATACCCTTTCTTTTTCATATAGCAATAAGCACTTGGAAAAGGTGGGGTATATTGCCAATCATGAGACAAGGAGCTTAAGCAATCTTCTGGAACATCTTTGCAGGTTATATATTGAAAGATATGAGCAAGAGAATGAGGAAATTGGGTCAGGCCACAGTTACGTCATGGAATGAGCCGCATCTGTATGGCTCTGCCAATACGCCGTCTCCCCCGGAACATAGTAGCCATGCTGGTTCTATTTTCCCGCCTCGGGACATACCCTGTGGTAAACCATGGCAGGAGCAGGCCTCCTGCCGGTATGAGGAGGCTGGCTATGGAAACCATCTATGCAGACATTGCCGCCCGAACCGGCGGCAACATTTACGTGGGCGTGGTAGGCCCGGTGCGAACCGGCAAATCCACCCTGATCAAACGAATGATGGAGGTTTTGGTGATTCCCAACATCACCGACCCCTATCGAAAAGAGCGCGCCCGGGACGAACTGCCGCAAAGCGGCTCCGGACGAACCATTATGACCTCTGAGCCAAAATTTGTGCCGGAAGAGGCGGTGGAAATCACCCCAGACGACGCCACCCGCCTTCGGGTGCGGATGATCGACTCCGTGGGCTACATGGTAGACGGTGCGGTGGGCGCTGACGAAAACGGTACCCCCAGAATGGTAACCACCCCCTGGTATGACCACGAGATCCCCATGACAGAGGCCGCCGAGCTTGGCACCAAAAAGGTGATGGAGGACCACTGCTCCATCGGTCTGGTGGTCACCACCGACGGTACGGTTACCGACATCCCCCGGGTGGACTATATCGCGGCGGAGCGCCGGGCAATCCAGGATATGCAGGCCACAGGCAAACCCTTTTTGGTGGTGGTCAATACCACCTCGCCCCATTCCGAAAGCGCAAAAGAGGTAGCGGCATATCTACGGGGGGAATTTGGAGTCAACGCGGCCATTGCCGATTGTCAATCCCTGGATGAAAGCGCCCTGGCGGATCTGCTGACCCAATTGCTGTACGCCTTCCCCTTGCAGGAGCTTCTGGTCTATCTGCCTCGCTGGATGGACGCGTTAGAGGACGCCCATCCCGTCAAGGCGGCGCTCTATACCGCCCTGTTGGAAATCGGCCAGAAAATTGGCACCCTCGGCTCTGCGGAGGCCGCCTTGGCACAGCTTCAGCAATTGGAGCAGGTGCAGGAATACCATCTGCGGGGCGTGGATCCCGCCGCCGGAACCGTATCGTGTTCTCTGACCTTCCCAGATGCGCTGTACTATGAAATCCTCAGCGACCGGGCAGGGCTTCCCATCCGCACCGACGCCCAGCTGCTGGAGCTTTTGACCGAGTTGACGGCCATCAAAAAAGAATACGATCAAATTTCCGACGCACTTTCCGCCGTAAAGGCCACCGGCTATGGCGTGGTGATGCCCACCGCCCAGGAGATGAAGCTGGAGACACCGGAGATTTTGCGCAAAGCAGGAACTTACGGTGTAAAGCTCAAAGCAGGCGCTCCCTCCATTCACATGATCCGGGTTGACATCGACACAGAGATCAGCCCCATGGTGGGAGACGAAAAGCAATCTCAGGATTTGATCTCCTATCTCACCGGCGAGTCTCCGGAAAAGCTGTGGGAGAGCAACATCTTCGGAAAATCGGTCTATGAGCTGATTCAGGAGGGGTTGACCACCAAACTTTTGCGCATGCCGGAGGACGTTCGCACCAAATTCCGGGGCACCCTCACCCGGATCGTCAACGAAGGCGCCACCGGCCTGATTTGCCTGATTCTATAGTTGACAAGCGCGTATGCCGGCGGTAAAATAGAGCCAAAGAAAGGAGCGTGTACGCTATGAGATTTAAAGGAGAAAAGTATGTCTGGCAGGACTGCCGTCGAATTCTGGGGCTTCCCCTGTCCTTTACCACATACGCTGTGTCGGAAGACCGGCTGTTCCTGCGGCAGGGATTTCTAAACATCCGAGACGAGGAGCTGTTGCTGTATCGGGTGCGGGATATCTCCATGCGGCGCTCCTTCTTTCAGCGGCTTCTGGGGATCGGTACCATTACCATCACTTCTTCCGACCGTACCACCCCCACGTTGGCCATTCAAAATGTGAAAGACCCCATGCAGACAAAGGAATTGATCCATTCTCTGGTGGAGGATATGAAGCGCAAGCGCCGGATCCGGGTGGGAGAGATCATGTCCTCCAATGACGATTTCAGCGACGATCCCGATGAGGACGACTAACGCCCGATAAAATACGGCTGTAACCGCAAACGAGACGCGTTGAAAACCAGCGCTTGTCATTTTGGCTTTGCCTACCAGAGGAAGGTATCGCCAAAGCGGAATATCTGCGTAATAGTAAGCCCCCGCAGTTGAATCTGCGGGGGCTTTAGCCAAAAAGGCCAGCTCACAGGCTGGCCTTTCTTTTATGTTGGGGTTCCATCATAGATCCAACGGATCAGCGGTCTTCCGGCCGCCGCGCAAAGCTGCTCGTCAAACGGCGCCAAAATTAAAAACACGGCCAAAGCCGTGCTTTTAATCATGGTGGACGATAACGGACTCGAACCGCTGACCCTTCGCACGTCAAGCGAATGCTCTACCAGCTG
>CAOJND010000090.1 GCA_948439445.1 uncultured Eubacteriales bacterium
CGTTTGTCTCCACCAAGCAGGATGTGGTGGAGCTGCGCAAATTCATGAACGCCCATGGAGGGCAGGGACTTGATATCATCGCCAAGATCGAAAATCAATCCGGTGTGGATCATGTGGAGGAAATCTGCTCTGTTTGCGAGGGGGTTATGATCGCCAGAGGCGATCTGGGCGTGGAGATCCCCTTTGTGGAGGTGCCTGCGGTTCAGAAGCTACTGATCCGCAAATGCCGGATGCTGGGCAAGCGGGTGATTACCGCCACGGAAATGCTGGAGTCTATGATTTACAATCCCCGTCCCACCAGGGCGGAGATCTCTGATGTGGCCAATGCGGTATACGACGGCAGCTCCGCTGTGATGCTGTCCGGAGAGTCTGCGGCGGGAAAGTATCCGGTGGAAGCCGTTGCCAATATGGCCCAAATCGCGGAGTATACCGAACAACATACCAGCTATCGAAAGCAATTTCTTACCGAGGAATTTAAGATCCGGAACATTTTAGACGCCATTTCCCATGCCACCTGCGCTATGGCCATCGACGTTGGCGCCAAAGCAATTGCGGTCAACTCCGTTTCCGGTAAGACTGCCCGAATGGTCAGCCGGTTCCGCTGCCCGGTGGATATCATCGGAATTACCACCAATGAACGGATTTGGCGCAAGTTGGCTTTGAGCTGGGGGGTGACGCCAGTTCTGACAGAGGAATTCTCCTCCATGGACGTGATGTTCTATTATGCCATGAACAGCGCCAAGCAGGTGCTGAAGCTGGAGCCAGGGGATAAGGTGGTTCTAACCGGCGGGCCGATCAATGGCATGTCTGGCAATACCAATACCATCAAGGTTGAAACCGTATAACAGATGAAACGTCCTCCTTGCAAGCTGCAAGGAGGACGTTTGGGCAAAAGTGCACATTTTTGATCGTATATCGTAAGAAAGAATTTAAAAAGTTCGTTTAACTTTCCCATGTGCAACTTCATGTCATTTCTGGTATAATAAAAATAACTGGAATTGAGGTGAATAGGGGGAGTTTGAGATGTATCAGGTTGGAGAGCAGGTTTTGTATGGCATCCATGGCGTCTGCAGGATCGTGGGAATTGAGGAGCGCCCTGTAGACCAAAAACGGGTTTCCTATTATGTGTTGGAGCCAATAGACCAGATGAACAGCCGGTTTTATGTACCGTCTGAAAATCCGGTTGCTGTTTCCAAACTCCAGCCCATTCTCACCCGGGAGAAACTGGAGGTGCTACTGCAATCCGCCGCGCGGCAGGAGCAGCCGTGGATCCCGGATGAAAACCAGCGCAAGCTTTCCTATAAGAGTCTTTTGACCAGCGGTGATCGGGACGCTTTGATCGGGATGATTTGCACACTGCACCGCCACAAACGACGTCAGGAGGCGCTGGGCCGAAAGTTTCACCTGTGTGATGAAACCTTTTTGCGAGACGCAGAACGGATGCTTGGCTCAGAGTTCTCACTGGTGCTGAATATCCCATTGGCGGAGGTTTCGTCCTATGTCCGCACTAGGCTGGAAGAGGGGCAAGATCTTTCCAGAATCCCTTAAGGGATTTTTTATACCTATTTGATGCGCACGTGGTCTCTACTTTGGCCGGTCAAAATAATCCGCCGCAGGGGCCATAAAAGCCTCTGCGGCGGATTATCTCTTAGAGAATTATTAGAAGCACTTCTGATGCCGTTCTTTCCGGCAGTCATTCTGGCGACCGCAATGATAGCATACTTCGGTCTCCGGGGAGGGAACGCCATGAAAGAAATTCAGGATGTTGTTCACGGTAGTTTCCGCGATATTATTCAGCGCCTCTTCTGTCAGGAAGGCCTGATGAGAGGTGACGATCACGTTGGGCATGGAAATTAGACGTACCAACTTGTCGTCTTGTACGATATGACCAGAGAAGTCCTCATAGAACAGGTCGGCCTCTTCCTCATACACATCTAGGCAAGCGGCGCCAACCTTCTTTTCCTTGATGCCTTCGATCAGAGCCTCAGTATCCACCAGAGCGCCTCGAGAGGTATTGACAATAATGACACCTTTGCGCATCATGGAGATGGCTTTCTCATCGATAATGTGATGGGTATCCTCAGTCAAAGGGCAGTGCAGGGAAATGATGTCGCTGCGCTGGAGCAGTTCCGGCAACTCCACATAATGATAGCCTGGAGACTGATAGCGATCATAGGCCAGAACTTCCATGCCGAAGCCCTTGCAGATATCCGCAAAGATCCGGCCGATTTTACCGGTGCCAATGACGCCTACGGTTTTCCCGTGCAGGTCAAACCCGGAAAGCCCAGACAGGCTGAAATTAAATTCACGAGTCCGGTTGTAGGCCTTGTGTGTCCGGCGGATAATGGTCAGAATCAGAGCCATAGCATGCTCCGCTACAGCATAGGGAGAATATGCGGGTACCCGGAAAACATGGATCTTTCCGTAACAGGCACGGGTATCTACATTGTTAAAGCCCGCGCACCGCAAAGCGATCATCCGCACGCCCATTTCGTAAAGGCGATTTACCACGGCGGCGTTTACAATATCGTTGACGAATACACAGACGCCGTCACAGCCGGCGGCCAAGGACACGGTATCCTCGTTGAGCCGGGTTTCAAAATACTTAATTTCCAGATCCGTACCTTGGCAGTAATGGTCAAAGCCAGGCTTGTCATAGGGTTTTGCGTCAAAGAAAGCAAATTTCATGGTGCATTCCTCCTTGATTTATCGATAATATTGTACTGAAATATGATTCAAAATGCAATTGTAATTTATAACAAGGTTCTTTGCTGCTCTGCTCCGAATTTGTATATCTTGCTCAATTATCCCATGCTTATTCGGAAATTGCGTAATTTTGAAACCCGGATTTACAAACTGGAGAAAGCGTGTTATAATAACCAAAAAAGAAAGGGGGAACACGTCTGTGCAATATGATTATCTTGTGGTTGGCGCTGGTCTGTTTGGCGCTGTGTTTGCCCATGAAGCCTTTCAGGCAGGAAAGTCTGTACTTGTAATCGAAAAGCGGAGCCATATTGCTGGAAACGTCTACACAGAGGATATGGAGGGAATCCAGGTACACCGCTATGGCGCTCATATCTTTCATACCAGCGATCAAGCGGTGTGGGACTATGTCAGACAGTTTGCCAGCTTTAATCGGTATATCAACGCCCCGGTGGCCCGGTATGGAAGTGAGCTATATAACCTGCCTTTTAATATGAATACCTTCAATAAAATGTGGGGTGTGGTTACGCCGGCCCAGGCTCGCGCAGAGATTGACCGGCAGATTGCCGCCGCTGGAATTCAGACGCCAAAAAATCTGGAGGAACAGGCGATCTCCATGGTGGGGACCGATATCTATGAGAAGCTAATTCGAGGATACACTGGCAAACAGTGGGGTAGACCGTGCAACGAGCTTCCCAGCTTTATCATCAAGCGGCTTCCAGTACGGTTTGTCTATGACAACAATTATTTTAACGACACCTATCAAGGTATCCCAGAGGAAGGCTATACCGCCATGGTAGAGCATATGCTAAAAGGGGTTGAGGTGCGACTGAATACCGACTTTTTTGCCGACCGGGCGGGATTTCTGGCCTGTGCAAAAAAGGTGGTGTTCACCGGCATGCTGGACGCGTATTACGACTATTGCTTCGGCGCGCTGGAATACCGCTCGTTGCGGTTTGAGACGGAGGTTTTGGACTGTGAGAACTTCCAGGGCAACGCTGTGGTGAACTATACGGAATATGAGATTCCCTATACGCGGATTATTGAGCACAAGCATTTTGCGCTTCAATGCCAGGGGGGAAAGGCTGTATCCAAGACAGTGATTACTCGAGAATACCCGACAGCCTGGCGCCCGGGGGACGAGCCGTATTATCCTATGAATGATGCACGAAATAATGCCTTGTATGAAAAGTATCGGGAGAAGGCCGTAGGGGAACCCAATGTGATCTTTGGTGGCCGTCTGGGAATGTACCGCTATTTTGATATGCACCAGGTGGTGGCGGAGGCGCTGCGTTGCACCCGGGAGGAACTCCATGGTTGAGAAGCTGAAGGCGCTTCTGACCCGGCATCGGGATTTTATTCTGTATGCGCTTTTTGGGGTGTTGACCACGGCGGTGAACTATGTGATCTACCTGCCGTTGTATAATCTGGCCGGGCTATCCGCCACATTGAGCAATGGGGTGGCTTGGCTTGGCGCAGTGCTGGCGGCGTTTCTCACCAACAAGCCGTTTGTATTTCACAGCCACAGCTGGAAGATGGAAACGCTTTTGCCGGAGCTGACCAGATTCGTTGGATGCAGAATTGGCTCCGGTGCGCTGGAATCAGCAATCTTGTTGGTTACCGTAGACCTGCTGCAATGGAATGGAAATCTGATGAAGGTGGCTACCAGTGTCCTGGTAATTCTATTAAACTACATTGGTAGCAAACTGCTGGTATTTAAAAAATAAAGCTTTGGCTGAGAGGAACGCAGGTTCTTCTCAGCCAAATTATCATTTACAGTTTTTTCCCGCCAAATACACGGCGATTTTCTGGTAATCCGTATCGCAGATCACAAAATCCGCCCGCTTACCTGGCTCAATAGAACCAATGATATCATTTGCCCCAACGGCGCAGGCGGGATTCCATGTGGCCGCGCGGACCGCATCCGCCTCAGCAATGCCAAAGCGAATGGCATTTTTCATACAGTCGAACAGATTGGTAGCGGAACCTGCCAGCGTACCATCCGCCAAGCGGGCCACGCCCCCAGAAAGGAATACAGGCTGGCCGCCCAGCTCGTATTCTCCATCGGGCATTCCACAGCAGCGCAACGCATCGGAAATCAGTACCATCCGGCTGCCGCCGAACATAGAGAAAGCCAGCCGGACAGAGGCGGGATGGACGTGAAGGCCATCACAAATTATCTCCGCCTGAACGTTGGAATTTTCCACAGCGGCGGGAATAACCCCCGGCTTACGGTGGTGAATGCCGGGCATGGCGTTATACAGGTGGGTCAGATGGGTAGCGCCGGCATCAAAGGCGGCCTTAGCGTGGTCATAATCGGAATCCGTATGGGCCACGGACACGGTGCACAACGCCTTGGCCCGAGCCACAAACTCCGCCGCACCGGGTAGCTCCGGCGCTACGTCCACAATCCGCACGAGCGCATCGCAGTCTTCATATAGCTTCTGGAAGCCTTCAAAATCCGGTGCTTTCAGGTAAGCGCCGTTTTGCGCCCCCTTTTTTTTCTCAGAGAAATAGGGTCCCTCCATCTGAATGCCCGCCAGGTAGGCGCAGCCTACCGGCTGCTCCTGCCGGAGCCGCTTGGCAGTGGCGAAGGCCCGGGAGAGCACGTCATATGGCAGCGTCATAGAAGCTGGGGCAAAGGCGGTCACGCCGTTGGAGGCCAAATACCGGGCCATTTTTTCCAGACCGGCGTAGTCGCCGTCGGAGAAGTCCGCACCGGAATTGCCGTGGTTATGGATATCAATCAGGCCCGGAATCACCGTGGCGCCGTGAAGATCTATGGCATCTGCTGGCGCCTGGTCGGGCAGCACCGCGCCGAACACGCCGTCACAGACCTGGAATGCGCCGGTGACAAAGCGAAAATCCTTGGTAAAAATTCTGGCATTTTGGAAAAACATAGAAACCTCCTTCTTTTTATCGCAAAGGGGACGGCTGAACACGCAGCCGTCCCAAATTGTTTTTGTTTACCGCAGCTCCGGCAGACTGGCCGCCGCCACGGATTGGCCCACACGGCGGGTGTTTTCATCCGGCAGCATGATCTGCATCTGCTGGAATAGCTCCGGATACTCATCCTTCAAGATCGCCTGGCAGGAGGACAGAACCACATCGCCGCCCTTGCCGGAGATCACCCGGCCCAAAATCATCAGATGGTGAATGTCATAAAACTGGCTATACAAGACTACGGTATAGGCAAGATATGCGCCAATGCTCTCAAAAATCGCAACCGCTCGGGGATCCTCCTGAGCCATCAGCCCCTGGACAACCTTCAGCTTTTCAGCAGGCGTCAAATTGGGATCCAAAGCAATGCCCGCTTTGGGCGCTAGCTTGATTACCGCATCCTGGGAAAAATATTTACAGCCCACGCCCAAATCTGTGGACCACTCGTCGGCCATGGCGGCCTCGTTCAAATCCACCGGCGCAAAGGCCAATTCATTGATCCAGCCCAGTACATTTTGGTTCTGATCCACATAGCCCACCGCTTCACTGGTGCCCATGGCGATACCCATGATTGATCCGGTTCCCAGGCCCATGGCGCCGGCCAAAGCGGTCACATCTCCGTCGTTGGCCACCACAATGGGCACATTGCCAATTTCCAACGCGGCCCGGTCATAGATGGTCTTTACCTGGTCCCAGTTGGATCTGGGTACTTTGATAAACAGACTGGCAACCATGGGAGCATTGCCGATGAAGGTGCCAGCAGAGGATACGCCAATGGCGTCCACCCGAGGCATTTTTGCGGCCGCGCTTTTGAACGCGTCTACAATGCCGGCAAAATGATAACTGGGGTCATCGTGCTCCTTGGGATGCCACACCACTTCTTCGGAATATACACA